>JBKHVY010000005.1:0-29869 GCA_046569805.1 Bacteriovoracia bacterium
GAATATGAAAGTATGGAACATGCAGCAGAACTTATTAGTGAATCTTGTTTCCGTGAACTTATCACTGCTGATCAACTGACTCTTCATTCCGACAATGGAGGTCCAATGAAAGGAGCAACAATGTTAGCAACCTTACATAAACTAGGCGTAACGGCTTCATTCAGTAGGCCGAGAGTGAGCGATGATAATGCATATTCAGAAGCACTTTTTAAGACGCTGAAGTATTGCCCGGCATATCCTTCTAATCCATTTCAGAGTACAGATGATGCCAAAGACTGGGTCAAGGAGTTCGTTCACTGGTACAACTGCATTCACCTTCACAGTGGAATAAAATTCGTCACTCCCAATGATCGTCACAGTGGTAAAGACAAGCAGATATTGGAGGCAAGGAAGTTGGTGTATGAGAAGGCCAAGAAGAAACAACCAAACCGATGGTCAAAAGACATTAGGAATTGGGATATGATAAATGAAGTTGAATTAAATCCTTTACGATCAAAAGAAAAAGAGGATAAAAAAGAAGCAGCTTAGTTTCATACTGAGTAGTCAACTATCCTGAAATTTTCCGGTGGCGTACAGCGCTTCGTGTTCGGGATCGTCGGGAACACAAGTGTCGCCGAGGAGATCACCCAGGAAGCCTTCACTCGTGCCTGGAAAAACCTCCCCTTTTTCTCCTTCCAGAGTTCGCTCAAAACCTGGGTCTACTCCGTTGCCCTCAACGCTGCACGCGACTGGCTCCGGAGCCATCGCCACCGATCGGCTGACGCCCTACACATAGCGCCGACGACGACTGAAGCGCCGCTGTCCCTCGAGGCGCAAGCGATCCGTGAGGCTCTCTCGGAGCTCGATGCCGAGACGCGCATTCTTCTCATGCTTCACTACTACGACGACCTTGACCTGAGTCAGATCGGAAAGATCCTTAGAGTCCCGACAGGGACAGTGAAGTCGAGACTCCACACCGCCAAAGTAAAACTGCGACCTCTCCTGGAGCGCAAAGGATTCGATGTATGAGCGAGTTTAAAAAGCTAGACCACTTCATGCGCACGCATGCGCCGCTTGCCACGGCGGCTCCGATACTTCGGCGCAGGCCTCGGAGACTCCTGGCCTGGGCGAGCATCGCCACGGCGTGCCTGTGTCTTGGGCTTTATCAGCTCCAGCGCACCGAAGCCACGAACACCGAAGTGATTGCGGCCATGGAAGTCCTCGACTGGGACCTGTCGCAAGATGAGGCCTACGGTGAAATCACCGAGCTGGTTGCCATCGTCGATTGATGCCCGGTGACATCACATTTCTCTCTTAAAATCGAGTTTCCTAGGTAAAATACCTCTCACAAGGGGTGCCTATGAAAAACTACTTCGAACTGAGTCGAGAGATTGCTCACCTGGGAAGTGCCTATGCGCTAGTCTACTGGGACTTTGAAACCCTGATGCCCAAGGGAGCGGCCCAGTGGCGCTCGGAAACCATGGGACTCTTCGCTGGCATGATCCACGAAAAGAGCGTTTCAAACGAATACCTCGCAGCTGCCCAAATAGCACTGGCCGAGACGAATGATCCGATCGAACGCGAAGCTTTCCAAAAAGCCGTGCGTGATATCCAAAAGAAAAACAGTATCCCGCAGAAGCTCGTCGAAGAGATGAGCCAGTCTGCCGCTCTGGCCCAGCAGGCCTGGACGAAGGCGCGCGCAGAAAAAGACTTTAGTCACTTTGCTCCGCACCTCGAAAAGATGATTCGCCTGAGCCGCGAGTACGCAGCCATTCTCGCGAAAGGCAAAGATGGGTACGATGCCCTCCTTGAGGAATATTCTCCGGGCATGACCTCGGCCACCATCTCTCAACTCTTCGCACAGCTCAGACCTAAACTGCAAGATCTGATTGCTCGGCGCAAGCCTGTGTTCGAGCGCACTTGGCGCGTGCCAGTCGCCATTCAGGAAAAGCTCTGTCACGACGTCGTGGAGTGGATGGGTTTCCCACGGGAGCACCTGATCCAGAGTCGCTCCACGCATCCCTTCTGTAACGCTCTCCACCCGAGCGACGTCCGCATAACAACTCGCTACGACGAGAACGATCCGATCATGTCGCTCTTCTCGACTGTCCATGAGCTCGGGCATGGTCTCTATGAGCTGCAGCTTCCCCAGGGAGCTCCTGGAACTCCCCTCATGCAGGCCAATGGCATGGACCTCCACGAATCACAGTCACGATTGTGGGAAGTGTGCCTCGGGACCTCGCGCGAATTCTATACCTGGGTGCATGGCTGGTTCACGAAGCATGCTCCCCAATGCATCGAGGGCTGGAGCGTAGAAGACCTCTTCCGGTTAGGAAGCATCGTGCGGCCTTCGCTCATCCGGACGGAATCTGATCCTGTGACCTACGGCATGCACGTTATGATCCGCTTCGAACTGGAGCGCGCGATCTTTGATGGGAAGCTTTCCGTTAGTGAACTCCCCGGTGCCTGGAACGCGGCCTACGAGCGCTACCTCGGAGTGAAACCTGCTCACGACTCAGAAGGTATTCTGCAAGACTCGCACTGGTCGGGTGGGGCCTTCGGCTACTTCCCGAGTTATCTCTTAGGTACCATGGTCGCCTGCCAATTGTTCGAAGCTATCCGCACCCAAAATCCGCAGATCATGCAACAGGTGGAGCGCGGCGATCTCGCAAGTGTGCGTCAGTGGCTCGCGGAGCACGTGCATCGCTTCGGCAGCGGCAAGAAGACTCAGGCCATCCTAAAAGACGCCACGGGCCGCGAACTCACACCGGAGCCCTTCCTGCGCTTCCTCGAGGAGCGTTTTATCCAATGATAAAATTCCTGTGCAGCCAGATCTTTCGCCTCCAGGGGTGGACCTACGTCAACCACATCTCTCAGGACCTCACGTCGTTTGTGATGCTGGGAGCCCCGCACACCTCGAACTGGGACTTCGTTCCCGCGATGACTGTCGCCCATCGATTAGGAAAGACAGCGAAGTTCGTGATCAAGAAAGAGTGGCTTAAGTTTCCGGCGGGCCTAGTTTTGAAACCCATGGGCGCCATCGGTGTTGATCGGGAAAAGATCAAATCCGGTCTCGTTTCGAGCTCGACCGATCAGATGGCGCAGCTTTTCAAGCAGCACGTGCCCCTGGTCATGATGATCGCCCCCGAGGGAACACGCTCGGCCAATGATGAGTGGAAGTCCGGCTTCTGGCACGTGGCCCAAAAGGCCCAGGTCCCGGTGGTGCTGGCCTTTGCTGACTACGCCACAAAGACCGCAGGCCTTGCAAAGGTCATCTATCCGAGCGACTTCGAAAAAGATATGCGGGAGATCATGGCGTTCTACCGCACCATCACGCCCGCGCGGCCCGAGAAATTCCAGCTCGATAAGCGCTTTCTCTCGTGAGTTTTCTACGGAAGATCTTTCTCACAGTGTTCGCGGCCAGTCTCTCCGCGGCTGCCGTAACGTTTTTTCAGAAGTCACTGAACGTCGTCACAGAGTTCCGGGAGTTCCTGCCAGGGCTCGTGGTTCTTCTGCCTGTCGCAGGTCTTGTGATTGGATTTTTTAATCAGCGCTTCGGTCGCTTGAGTGGTGGCGGCGTGAGTCTAGTCCTGTATGAGATGGCACAGACACAGAAAATTCTCAGCTGGATAACGGTTCCGTTAATCTACGTCGGAACGCTCTTGAGTCACCTGGTCGGTGCTTCTACCGGCCGCGAAGGAGCGGCCCTTCAAATCGGCGCCACCCTCGCAGATCAAGTCAGTCGTTTTATTTCTCTCGCAGCCCTAGAGCGACAACTCTTGTTAAAAAGTGCCCTGGTCGCAAGCTTCGGAACAGCTCTCGCGGCTCCCGTCGCCGGCATCGTCTTCGTGTGGGAGTTCTCGCGCACCCGTCGCTGGCGCAGCCTTCCCTACCTTCTCGTCGCAGCGATCATCGGCCAGAAGGTTTCTGTCTGGCTCCAGGTCCCCCATACCGTCTGGCGCATTCCTACGCTGCCTGATTGGCAGTTGACCCATGTCTGGGGGCTCCCGGGCCTCGTGCTAGCGTTCGCCTTCATCGCAAGTCTCTACCTTTGGCTCCACCATCACCTTGATCAGCTTGGAAAGCGCTGGGTCTCTTCACCTGCGCTGCGAACAGCGCTTGCGGGCTCGGCCCTGCTTGCCTTCTACTGGAGCCAGGGAGAAACGCGCTACGCGGGCCTTGGGATTCCGGTCATCGAAGGTGCACTTTCTGGGGTCGCACGAGACATGGATAGTTGGTTCAAGATGGGCACGACGCTCCTGAGTACCGCTCTTGGATTTAAAGGTGGAGAATTCACGGCGCTGGTCTTTATCGGGTCCACCGCCGGAGTCACATTGGCGCAGATCTTGCCCTTCACGCCAGAGTTTCTGGCCGCCCTGGGCTTTGTCTCAGTCTTTGCAGCAGTCACGGGAGCGCAGTTGACCATGGCGGTGGTCGCGGCAGAGATTTTCCTTCCGGGGATTTTTCCCTGGGCCCTGATCGTGACAGTTCTCACCAACAAACTCACGCGCGGAGTTCGCCTCTACTCAGCGAACTAGATATTTGCGGCTGCGATGTCCTTCGGGATAAAACTGCGATCAAGCATATCGGAGATGGAGATGTCCTTTTCTAGGAGCCCGGCCTCACGGGCCATGTCGTGAATCTCAGTGAGCTCACGGTCCGTTGGCGTGAGCATGCGGTAGCTCACGCGGTCCTTGGGATGCGTGAGGACGTAGCGAATGATTTTTTCGTCCTGTCGAAAATACGGAGCGGCCAGGGCCGCCGCTTTAAGGCGGTTTTGCTCCGCCCACTCGCCGCTCTCGGCAATCCCTCGAACAAGTTCCGAAACGAGCTGGGGGTCGTCCTTGATCAGATCCTCGTGCACAACCAGCACGCAGGAAATGAACTTAGGCCAGATGTCTTTGGCGTGATAAAGTACTCGGCCCGTTCCATCGAGCTCAGCCTTCGCCGCATGCGGCTCTCCGATGAAGTAGGCATCAATTGCCCCGCTCGCTAGGGCACTGGGCATCTCGGGTGGCGGGAGCTCCATGAAGACAAGATCATCCGGCTTCATATTGAGATCCCGCATGAGCTTCCGGATGACCAGATACTGGTTCGAGTAGCGCGTAGGGATTCCGAAGCGCTTACCTTTGAGAGCACGGAGATCCGTCGCGGGATCGGACTTCCGGACCATGACCGTCGAGCCGTCCCGGTGGCCGAGGTAGACGATTTTTCCGGGCACGCCTTGCTCACGCAACTTCATCGCGAGCGGCGCCACGAAGAACGTCGCCTTCAAGGCGCCGGACTTGAACGCCTCTGAAACCGTGGCGAAATCGGTGAAGCGCTGAGACGTGAACCGATAGCGCCGACTGCTCTTCGTTGCGAAATCGGTGACGGGACAGGTCATGTGACAGGTCACCGGAAGAAACCCTACGTTTAATGTTTTTTCCGCCGCACCGACACTCGCCTGGTTTCGATAGTAGCGCTGGAAACTCATGCCAGCGATCGCGACGGTCAGACCAACGAGCCAGTAGCCGAGCTGGCGCTTCATGAGCGAAGCTCCTGCCAGATCGTGTCCACGAGCTTCGGATCCCGCTCAGCGTTCGCAAAGACTCGTGTCACGCGCGCCGGAGTCCCCGCCATGAGCAGCACGCGATCAGAGAAGAACAACGCTTCGGGAATATCGTGGGTCACCATCACAACGGTGGTGGGGCATTCCCGTAGGTACTTCTTCAGGTACTCGCGCGTCTCGAGGCGTGTGATGTAGTCGAGGGACGAGAACGGTTCGTCGAGGAAGAGTCCTTCCGGCTGGCCCACCAGGGCCCGCGCGAGTTCCACGCGCTGGCGCAGTCCCCCGGAGAGCTCATGAGGAAAATGCTCGAGGTGCTGACCGAGTGAAAGAATGTCTACGAGGCTAGAGAAGTTATCTGTCGCCGTCGGACCGAGGCCACGCACCCCCAGACGAATGTTCTCCCGACAAGTAAGCCAAGGGAAGAGGCCATCACGCTGGTGCACTCGACGGAACACGCCGCTGCGACGAATCGCCCCGGTTTCGGGGCTGCGGTCCCCGGCCATGAGCTCAAGGAGTGTGCTCTTGCCACAGCCACTGCGACCGACGAGAGAAACGAACTCCCCGTGGGCCAGCTCAAAGCTAATGTCCTCGAGCAGATTCTTTTCACCGTAGCGGAAACTCACATTTGACACAGACAAAACGTTAGCGCTCATGGCCCCACCTTAGAAAAGGCTGGCGCTGCAGTCGCGCCAGCAGTGTGTCCATCGAGTGCGCTAATGAGCCGATGACCAGGATGTTTAGTATCAAGAGATCTATGCGCATCCCATTCCGAGCGTCCATGATAGCGAAGCCGAGCCCCTCCCGTCCCGCGAGCATCTCCGCTGGAACTAAAACGATCCATCCGAGTGTCGCGATCAAGCGACAGGTCTGGAGCAAGCGCGGTGCGATCGCCGGCAGGACCACGTCCAGCAAGATTTCCCTTGAGGAGAACCCGTGGTCGCGGGCCACACTGAGATAAACGCGGGGCACTGCCTGAACGGCAAGTGCTGTCGCGAAGATCCAGGGGAACAAACATCCGACGAACACAAGAAACACGACCGGGGGATCACCGAGTCCAAACCAGATGACAGCGAAAGGAATCCAGGCCAAGGGAGAAACACTGCGGAGAAAGTTCAGAGGTGTTGATAAGAGACGACGTAGCGCTGCCATGTGGCCTAACCAAAGACCTACTGGGGTCCCGATCAGAACAGCGAGGAAGAGACCCGCGAGGTGGCGAAACACAGACGCGTAGACGTCTGCACTCACGCGCCCCGAGGCGAACTCATCTTTAACGGCAAGAAATATATCAGTCATAAGATTTCTTCGGCAGAAGGCCTTTCAGTAACCATACATCACCCACTACCGAAAAGAGAAATCCAGTCGCAAGCAGAATGCCTAGCATGCGCGGCGGTTCAAAATACGAAAAGACAAAGGTCAATGAGCAAAGGGCCATGACGATCGCCGTCTGGATCGATGCGATACCGCGCTCCTCGACGCTTTGTGACAGGCTCCCTTTCTCTGTGAGAAGAAACATGAGGGCATTATCCCCCGTGAGGCCAATCAATGTGGATGCCACAACGCACGTCACAAAGTTCACAGAAAGCCCAAAAGCGTAGATCACCGTCAGCATGACGGCGGGCCCAAAGAAAGACGAGACAAGGAGTCCCGGCGTCAGGGCCAGATGGCCTCGCTCCCACGCGGTGTAACCAATGATGAAAGCGACCACCAGGAGACTCGCGAAGAGACTCTCAAACAGCGTCACGATGAGTTGCTGTGAGAAATCAGCGAAGGCCACAAACTCTCCCGTGAGCCAGCACTCTCTCCTCGGGCACTGCGACTCAACCACGCCGCGGAATCGATTGATTTCTGCGGTATTCGACGAGCGAAGATAGAGAACATCGCGCTCCGTGCCGGTGGCAGAGTTGTAGCGCTTACTGAGATTCGTAATCGAGAGCTCTCGCTCGACCAGAGATCGACCTAGCGACGAGGTCGTTTGACCTGCGACGAAGTCGACGATCTCGGGCCAACTCTCAGACCGAAAAACAATCGCATCTGCCTTCACCGCTTTTCGAACATCGGCTTTCAAAGCGACACTCGCGTCCTTGGAATAGACAAGCCCGACACTCGCCACCCAGCCTCGGTCCTCGAGGATCTTGTCGATCGAACGCTGGAGCGGATGATCCTTGGGGAACACGTCTGTTGGCGTTTGTGCCAAATTGAAATTCTGAACAGAAAAGACCGCTGCCACGAAAACTGAGAGTGAGGCGATGGTAAGGATGCGCGGAGGAGTTTTCGAAAGCAACTGACGAAGAACGGACTCTTTATCTGAGTCCTTTGGCAGGGCCCATGGAAGGAGCCCCGGCACGAGCTTTACGAGGGCCGGAAGACAGATGAACACAATCACCCATTCGACGGCTCCGCCTACGGATGCCCAGATGCCGAAGCGACGAATCGATTCAAGATCCGAAACCCTAGTGTCGCAAAGGCCGCGAACGTCGTCAGGGAGGTCATCGAACTCGGGAGGATAAGGCTGCCGAACGCATCGGTTGCGCCTCGAGGACGCTTCGCCATTTCGTGAGACACAAAAACGAAATCTTCAATCGAGGCGATCGCGAGCATAAGAAAAAGACACACCGAAAGCGGATCGATGGCATGTCCAAACCAGCCCATCAATCCGTACATAATCGTCGCAGCCGGAACGATGGTCATCGCGTAGATCAATGAGGATTTCCAGGTGCCCAGAAAATACCAAAAGCTCAAAGCAATCAAGATGAAAATGAGAATGTTGAGCCACTGTGCTTCCGCGAGGCCCTGCATGGTGTAGAACTCTTGCGCCGCTGTCCCAGTGACGTGGACGGTACCGGGAAGCTCTGCCGATGCTTGCTGGAGAACACGCGCAACGATCTCGGGCCGAAAGCTTCCGAATTTCCCGTGTTGAGGACCGGGGTTGAGGGTCATGGCAAAAGAAAGATCACGCAGTTTTGGGCCAACGAAGAGATGACCCCAGGGAGTTGCCTGCAACGGTGCAAGCGAAACAACGCGCGAAGCATCCCCCAGGCAGACGTCTTCGATGAGTTCTGGGTAGTGAAGTACGTCCGTCGTGCTGACCGCACGTCTAAGGTCAAATGGTGAGGTCACGGAGCGGATCGAATCCTCGTCCGCCTCTAGCCGTCCAATCGTCCGACGGACCTGGCACAGTTCGCCGGCGGTGAATGCCTCGGCCTGCGCCTCTACGGTCACGATGAGTGATGGGTCTCCGGAGAAGTCTCGATCTGTCTCGAGCAGATCGATGGTCGACTGCAGCCTCGGATCGAGCTGATCCCGAATAGAGACGACTTGCCTGATGCGTCCCAAGCCCAGCGCACAACCGAGAATGATCGCGAGGGCGATAGAAACAGTCGAGCGCGGTGAAGCGAGCGCATAGCGCTGCAAGGCGAGGAGCATGCGCTCGATGTGGCCTAGAGCTCCCATGAGAAACCACTCTCTGGCGGCGGCTCTCCTGTGAACTTATGGGTCAATCCCGCTAAGATGAGTCCTGCGATGACATCCCAGATGTGGTGCTGCCATGTAAAAAGAACGGCCGCACAGATCAGCGCCATCCACAGAGATAACACGACTCGCTCGACGATGCCGGTCTTCGACCAGATCGAGAGTATCGTGAGAAGTGAAAAGGTAATGTGGAGCGAGGGCAAAGTGTTATTCGTCCGATCAAGCGACCAGAGGAACTGATAGAGCGCGTTCCAGCCGGGGACTTCATCCGGACGCAGGAACCCGATGGGGGCCGGAAAAACGTAAAAGATGAAACCGGCGCAGATCGTCGCCGCAAACAGCGCGCGACCCAGGCGGCGCATCTCCGGGGGCGAGAGGTAGAACAAGGGAGTGAGCGTCAAGAGGTTAAGCGAGAGATACGGAAGAATCATCCAAGGGATGAGGGGGATCCCCAGCTCCCAGTCGTGGAAAAACTCAAAGCTGCGCTGACCTAGGTCGGCGCGATAATTGGTGTAACCGTAGACGAGGGCAAACCACACGTTCACGAGGAAACCGGTCCAAGTAAACTGTTTGAGTTGCTCGCGCCCAGGAAGAGTAAAGTGCATGGAGATATGCCACCCGGTTTTCGCCCGGGTGGCAAGAAAAATCTATTCGATGACGTCGGCGAGAGGAAGGGCAGAGATCCACGTGCCCCAGCTCTGGGACAGGATGCGAACATTGCGTGGAACATCCTTTCCAGACTTCATCTCCGGAAAAATAATTCCGTAGGCGTCCGCTTTCCAGTCGACGCCGCGGCCGATTTCATAATTCCTAGCTTTTACTTTGTGCACCTTACCCGAGCCATCCGTGAGGTTCACGGTCTGCCACTCAGACCCCTGCTGGAACGCTGTCGGAAGAAACTCTTTTAAATCCCTCGGTGGATTTTGATAGAACGCTGGCAGATCCACGACGACCGTTTCACCGGTGACGCCGCTGCGAATCTTCGCGCGCCCCGCGACCATCGCTTCCATGTTCGCGATGGCGAGGTCGCTGCCGCGCTCATAGGCACGAGCGAAAGAGGTGTCGAAGACGAAGGCCTCCGTGAGAGGACGATCCTCGGCCTTGATCTGCGACCAGATCGCAGACGTGAGGCGGACACTCTCCTGGAGGTGCTGGAACGAGAGCTTCATCCACTTCTCACCGTCCTCGACTAAAACGCCGTAGTTAGCAAAGGCCGGACGCCGAAGAACCTGTACCCGCTTTTGCGATGGCGCACCATCCACTTGGGAGAGGATTCCGTCGACGCCATAGAGCTTCCCCATATCCTGGGCAAGTTTGATGCCGTTTTCTGACGAATACGCGCGCTGGTACGTAATCTGGGCCAAGGTGGAGTGGATCGCAGCGAGAGAGCTCAAGCGCTCCACTTCGCCGACCAGACGGAAGCGATCGACGTTGTCTAAGAACGAAGCCGTCCCGAAGGCGAGCTTATTATCCCAGACGATTGGCTGATCCTTGAGATCGATCTTTTGAATCCGCTGAGCAGCTTTCAAGAGCGCCGCTCGAACCGGCCCCGCGGTGTGCGCAATCAGATCAGCCTCATTCTTAAACGGCTGTGAGAGCAGGCCATTGCGTACGTATGGCAAGGTGACGTAGTCAAGCCCCGCTTGCCACTGCTCAGTCGGCAAGAAAATCTTCACCTGAGAAACGGCACTCTTGATCGCAGTCAGGACGAGGCTATGAGTGACTTTGGCCTGCGAGAACACCGGTTGGCTGCGCCAGACAATGCCGCGCAATTCTTTCAAGGGAAGGACTTGCGACACGAAGAACTTCTGGTCATTGTCTTTCAGGCTATCGAAGGTCACGTCGAACTCCACCAGGAAGGTCTCGAGTTCGTCTGCGGTCTTGATCTTGAGGAAGCGATCTCGCGTCTGGCGAAAAGCTTCGCTCATCATGGACTCGTCGCCCGCGGCACTATTGCTCGGTGTCCGCTTCGACTTCGAGAACGCAGTCTTTAACGCTCGCACCTCTGCCTCCGAAGTCCACTTATAGCTCGTGGCTTCACTTGAGAACGGAGCGAGGTTATTCACTTGTTGATAGTAGCTTGGCTTTGGAGCAACCGCGAATGCCGCTGCGTTCGCCAGTAGTAATCCGATCACTAGGTGTTTCTTCACGATGGCTCTCCTCGTTGAATTTGGGGACTTAAACTTCCGTCAGGTTGAAATATTTGATTTTTTCGCAGGACATGAAAAGGTGCGAGCGCCTCTGTCGCACGGAGGGTTTCGTCATCCTCGACGCGCGCTCCGGGGCCGACGATCGCGAGGGATCCAATGATGGCCCGATCACCGATCACGGGGATACCGAACACGAGCTTCGGCTGCTTTCGCTTTTGTGAGAGCAAGTGAGCTGTCACCTTCGCTCCGTAGCCGAAGACGACGCGCTCACCGATGTCGACGAAGGGTCTATCAGCGACGAGCACTTTCGCCGACCAGTAGACGTATTTTCCGACTTTGCCACCCCACAGTCGCAGCCAGCCGCTGTAGCAGCCCGGTACCATGCGCAGCACTTCCTCCAAAACGGGGAAACGCATGAACGGGACCTGCAGCTGCGTAAGTGCCCACCACAGGTAGCTTTCCTTCGACGGGACGACATTCGTGACGTGCGGCTTTTGACAGAATGCCAGGAGCAGGCGGGCCATCAATGGTGGTAGGAGATACAACAGCGCAAGACTCAGCCACCACGAGACGTGCCAGCCGACGGTCACGAGACCAACTGCAAAGAAGAATGGGAAATAGTTTATCGCAATCCACAATCCCATGCTCACCATCCCAGGAAGGCAAAGAGCCGAAAGAAGGAATCAGACTCGCGCTTCAGTGAGCGGGAAAATATTTTTCTTGTCGCCGGAAACGCGGGATGCGTCCACAGCACCCACGCCGCAAACCGGTACGTGCGGTGGATCCGCTGAAGAAGATTCGCTCGCGGGAACACGCGCTTAATCAAGCGATAGGTTGGAAGAGCCAGACTATACTGAGTCATCAGCACACAAAGGAAGGTCGCCAGACACAACTTCAGGCGCCGCGCCAAGCTCATGCTCGCGAGGGCCGTGCGGAGGACCTCGAAGTCTTTAGTAATGTGCGAAGCTTCATCGATGGCATGGAGATGCACCAGTTCGGCCCACTTGGATGAACGATGCTTTTCTTGCGCACGTACGGCAACGTGGTACTGGACGGCGTAGATTTCTGACTTCGCTCCGGGAAGGAATACGCACAAGGGCTCCCACCGATAAAGCCAGGCGCAAAACTTACGGTAGCGGTCTTGTTTGTAGAGCAAGAGAGAATTCTCTGGCCAGGCACCTTCACTCCCCTTCACTAAGTAGTCACGGAAGGCATCGATGTGCACGATCTCGTCATCGATGAACGTCTTCAGTCCTTCGTCGATGACGACACCTCGCCGGCGCATTTCTCGGCTTGCGATTAAGAGTCCCTGCTCCAGGTGAATGATGACTTCGGCATTGATCTGAATGAAGCCCCAGGTGAGTGCTGTCTTTTGGTCGTCCGTCAGCGTTGGCCACAGATTCGTCCCAAAGTAGGGCGTCGCTTCCGGAGAAAAGGTCTCAGGTGTCCACGGAGTTTCGTAGTAGTATGCCCAGGCCGGATAATTCGGGAGATTGGTTGCAGCACTCATCACAAACAGTATAATTTCATGAGTAGCTGACTACAAGGAAGCAAGCTTGACCCGCGCACGCAATCTCTACCTAGGCCAAGACATCACGATCCCAGGCACGTTGAATATTTTCATCGCCTTACTGGCGTATTCTGTTGCGATCCTCTGTTTCTGGTTCGCGGCGAAGGCCTCGGTTTGGTGGCAGTACTTGATCGCCGTGGTTGCCTTCTCCTATATCGGAAACACTATCTTCTCGCTCCTCCATGAGAGTGTTCACCGGACCTTTCATCCTCAGCGGGGTCTCAATGATTTCTTTGGCGTCCTGTCGGCGATCTTCTTCCCGACGGGCTTCACGCTCCAGCGCGCCTTTCACTTGGGGCATCATCGGCGCAATCGCACGGACGTTGAGATGTTCGACATGTACTACCCCAGTGACAGTCGGCTTTTGAAGTTCCTACAGCTATACACAATTCTCCTCGGGTTTTATTGGACCTCGGCACCGATCGCGGGCCTCGCGTATCTGTTCTGTCCGTGGCTCCTCAATATTCCCCTTCTGCGATCACCGGATCCGCGCGTGCAACGAATGAGCGCCGATGCCATGCTCTCGGGAATCGAATCGGTCGACCCCTGGCGCGCGCGCGCCGAACTTCTTTGCACTCTCCTATTCCATGTTATCTTGGCCTATGTCTTTGGACTTAGTTTCTGGAAATGGCTCGGCTGCTACTGGGCCTTCGCCATCAACTGGGGCAGCCTGCAGTACGCCGACCACGCCTGGACCAAGAGAGACATTCGCCACGGGGCCTGGAACCTCCGAGTGAATCCGGTGGTGCATTGGATCTTCCTCCACTACCATCACCACAAGGCACACCATCAACACCCGCAGGTATCGTGGATCCATCTTCACAAATTCGTCGATTTCACAGAAGAGCGCCCGAGCCACTTCAAGATCTGGGCGAAGATGTGGAAAGGGCCAACGCTGACGGAGGAGCCGCGGCCAGCAGCTCTTGACGAAACCTTCGAAGCCTCACTCTACGGTCCACAGTCAAACTCATAGGGAGTTCACCATGCATCAGCCTGCGAACATTGGCCTTCGCTTTCTCGCTCTCGTCATCGACTTCGTGCTCGTGTCGATTCTTCGGACCGTCGTGAGTCTCGCTCTAACCCTCGCAGGAATTCTGCGAGACATCAGCCCCGATCAACAGAAAGTTCTACAGGAGATGGCGGCGAACCAGGCGACTCCGGAGGAAATCTTCGGGGCGACGATTCGCTTCCTCTACGAATCGGGCCAGATGCACTTTTCAGCGGTGTTCGCGATTATGACCATCGTTGGATACGCTGTGTTTATCAGCACGAAGGGTGGTACCCCCGGCAAGCTGGCTTTGGGACTTCGGATCATTGATACCGCCACGGGCGGCGCTCCGAACTTCGGCCGAGCACTTGCTCGTGAATCGATTGCGAAGTTCTTATCTTCAGCGACCATCGTCGGAGGTCTGCTGCCATTTTTCCGGTCAGACAGCAAGGCCCTTCATGACATCTTCTCGCGCACCCAGGTCGTGGCGAAGTAGGAAAAAAAAGGGGACCCGAAGGTCCCCTTAAAAACGGTCTGCGGTTAGGCAGCTTTTTTGTTGTCTTTATTCTGGTACGCTGACAACTGTACTACGTTATCCGGCGTTGAGCTCTGGCCAGGAATGCCGCCCTTTTTCGACGACATGAGCTTGGCGTGGTTTTGCGCTTTGAGCTCTTTCTTGGTTAGCTTCTTTTTATTCTTATCGCCCATAATTTCCTCCTTCGGAAACGTCCCGCTAAATTTGGGTTGAATGCTTTTCGGACGAAGCGAAAACATTCTTGAGTACTTCAGACTACTATTTTAATTCATTTTTCGACCCCACGCAAAATCATGTACTTGCAAAGCCGGTCCATTGTGATTAGGCCACGAAAGTTGCCTAAGGCACTGAAACTTTTTAGACAAAAAGCCAGGCCAGCGTTATAACAAGATTCTGATTTTCTTTGTCGGGGTGTAGCGCAGGGGTAGCGCACTTGCTTGGGGTGCAAGAGGTCGTAGGTTCAAGTCCTATCACTCCGACCATTTTTTTTAAAATTGGCTATAATACTTCCTATGAGTTCAAGCCCCACCCTTCACTACTTCATCGGTCCCCTCAACTCTGAGTCGCAAGCGATCATGGACGAGCTTAAGGGCCGGGATGAATTCTGCATTCCCACCGTGATCCACGAAGAGATCGATCAGGGGCAGAAGCAAGTCGGGAAAGTCGTCCTCGTTTTTTCCGATATCAAGTTCATGCTCGAGTTCTTCAAAGAACTGAACACGCGGGACTCGAGTCTGAAGATCTTTCTCGTCATTAACCAGAACGGGAGCTTCAAACCTCCAGTCATGACGGTGCTACGAAACCATAACGTGACACTCATCGCCCCGAAGGATCGACCCAGGATCTACGAGGATATTAGTCGCTTCATCAGTGGTAAATCTGAAGCGGTAGAAGAAATTGAATTTAGTGTAACCGTAAAAGATTAACCATGGTGCCCGAGAACGTAAAATCCTTCCACTTCCTCGTCGTCGACGACTTCGAGAGCATGCGCCTCATGAACGCTGACGCTCTCAAGAAGATGGGTATCAAAAAGATCACCTTTGCGTCGTCGGGCAACGAAGCGTTCCAGAAGATCAAGGACCTCGCGAGCACGGATCCGGTGAACTTCGTTCTCTCGGACCTCATCATGCAAAACGGAACGGGCCTTGACCTCGTCAAGCACCTGCGGGGCTACCCTGGGACGGCGACGCTCCCGATCGTCATGGTGTCGTCAAAGACGGAGATTAACCACATCATGGACTGCGTGATGGCGGGAGCGAGCGACTTCGTCACGAAGCCCTGGAAGATCGAGGAGCTCGCGAAAAAGATTTCGGACATTACGTCCGGGAGAAAAAAATCTTAGGCCGTAATCGGTGAGAGCACGAGCCCCTTTTCCTTGAGGAACGACTCGTTGAAAACTTTCGAAGCGTAGCGCAGGGCCGAGTCACAGAGAATCGTCACGATCGTCTGCTTCGATCCGCGATGGGCGAGCGCGTACTCGTAAGCCGCGTAGACATTCAGTGCCGCCGAAGTTCCCACGAGAAGCCCGTCATGCTGGGCCAGGTGATGAAGCATGTTAATCATCTTCTGGTCATCGACCTGCATCGCATCGTCGATGATGGCCGCTTTGAAGTTCTCCGTGAGGCGCATGATGCCGATGCCTTCTGTCATCGAGGAACCAGTCGACTTCAGCTCACCCGTCGTCACCTGCGAAAATAGTCCGGACCCGAGCGGATCCGCGAGAATAACTTTTACTAGAGGATTCTGAGCTTTTAGATAGCGTGAGACGCCGCCGATCGTTCCACCCGTGCCAGCTGATGCAACAAAGGCATCTACGCGCTGACCCGTCTGGCTCCAGATTTCAGGGCCCGTAGTCTCATAATGAACCTGCCAGTTGGCAGGGTTCTCAAACTGGTTAACCCAGAAACCTCCCCGCTCTTCAGCGATCCGTTTCGCCGTATGGTAAAAATGCGCAGGATTCGCAAAGGGACAAGGCGCCACTGTAATCAGCTCTACACCGAGAGCACGTAAGACCGTGTACTTTTCTTCGGCTTGATTGTTCGGCATGACAATCACGCAACGGTACCCGCGTTGAGCTGCGATGACGGCAAGGCCTATGCCCGTGTTGCCTGCCGTACCTTCAACGATAAGGCCTTTGGGGGGCAATCTGCCGTCCTTCTCCGCAACGGCTATCATCCCGAATGCAGCACGGTCCTTGACGCTGCCACCCAGTTGAGTGAACTCGGCTTTACCGTAGATCTCACAGCCGGAAAGAGCAGAAAGCGAGTGAATTTTAATGAGAGGTGTCGTGAGCATTAAGCCTCAGTTTTTAGCTCTGTTTCCGATAAGGAACGCATGAGTACAATCATCTTAGTGTTCCGGGCTTTGGCCCTCAATCTAATTCTCATCTTGAGTGCAGACGCAGGCGAAAGTCCGAGCGATCTGATCAGGGAAGCCTCGCGACTCAACCGCCTCTCGCTAGCTGACTCGAGGTACGACGGAAACTACTACCAGGCCCTGCGCAAGCTCACCCAGCGGATCGGAGCGGAAGCCACTCTTCGCGTCGTGCGCGACAATAACCGCGGCCTCGGTGTGCGGCAGAAGTGGCAACTCCTCAAGCGCTCGCAGCGTTTTAAGCTTACCTCGAATTCCGTGAACAAGGGCCTTGGCCGCAAGCTCAAGGTCATCTACATCAACGGAACGAACACGACGGAGACCTACGCCCTCGTGACCCTCGAGCGTATCCGAGAAGTGATCGGCCCGGAGCTCCAAAAGGCGTACGGAACCGTGGACTTTGAGAATTTTTATAACTTTTCGTTCTCTGAACATCTCTTGAGTCAGATTGGCCTCGTGCTCGATCTCCAGGAAGCCGCTCTGCAATCAGTGCTCCTGAACACTCGCCTCCCCAACCAAGGTTTCATGGCTCTCTACAGCAGAGACTTAAATCGGATGGGACAACAGTTTCGGGCGGCGCTCGACAACGGCTGGGAGATCCTCATCGTAACGCATTCACAGGGAGGCCTCTTCGCGAACCAACTGCAGAAGATGAATTCCCGGGTAGGCCGCTGCCGTGTGATGAACCTCCAGCTGGCGACTCCGAGTACCTTCTACGGTTTTCCACTGAGCGACCACCTCACGAACCACGACGACATCATCCTCAAGGTTCCGCTGAGCCTTCCGGGGAACATCACGGGCGCCCGCGAACTCGTCCCCACGAACTTCGAGGATGGCCTCTACCACAGTGTCATGAGCGTCTACCTGAACTCTGAGCTTCCGCTGTATCCCGAGGCGTTCCGTGTGAAAACGAAGCAGCTCCTCGAGCGACAGCAGAGCTGCGTGGAGCTCTACGCGAGCCAGAAACCTAAGCAGTAGTTCCAAAGCGGCACGGTGACGAGCGACAGCGGGATCCCGACGCCCACCATTAGGTTCGCGAGCTCTTCGTCGAGACTAAACTCACCTGCGATGACAGCAGCTGTTATCATCGTTGCCATCGCCGCCTCAAGAATCGTGATGCGAACAACGAAGTCGTTCTGTCCCATAACTTCAATGTAAAAGACTGCGAGCAATAACGGTGCAAGGAAGAGCTTGTAGCTGAGACCGATGGCCAACGGACGACCGTAGCGGCGAAGAATCGCCGGAGAGACTTTGAGCTGAAATCCGACGCCTACGAGTGCCAGCGGAACCAGCGTTGAGGCCAGGCGACTCAGCACCGTTTCCATCGTCGTCTCAAGTGGGATACCAATCAGACCCAGCCCTAGGGACGTGAGGAGTGCGAGGAAGGGGGGGAATGTTACCACCTGTCGCAAGGGGGATCTCGCGATTCCGTCCCGAGGTCGGCCATAAGATGTTGCGACGAAGATACCAAGCGTCGCAAGCACCAAGAAAGATCCGAGCTGATCCACCAGGACAGCCCAGGGGATCGCCTCCGTTCCGAGCATGGCCTCGAGTATCGGAAAACCGACGAAAGACGTGTTGCCGAGGCCCGCGGTCAGAATCAAGGCCCCCGTTCGTGCCGGTGACCAACCACGCCGCTTCCCCAGCCATCGCAGCGTAAGCCACGAGCCACCGAAGAGAAGCCACGCCATCGATACCGGCACCACCAGCGCCCAGGACCAAGTTGCACTTAAGAACAGCTTAGGGACCTGCGTGAGGATAAGCGACGGAAGAGAAATAAAAATAATGAAGCTATTCAGCGACTGCGGGGTCGTTAGAGGAAAGCGTCCGGTGCGCTTGATGAAAATTCCTAAGACAAGGCACACAAAAATAAGGACGAGGTTGGACACGGCTAGTCTCCCGGAGTAGCGTAAGAGCTCACCCAGGAAGATGACATATGAAGCTACAAATCGTCGATCTCGAATTCCTCAATTCCTCCGCGCACAAGACACTGCTCGGGCCCCTCGGTATCAAGATCACGAAGCTCACCGAGGATTCGATCGAGGGTACCATGCCGGTCGACGCGCGCACGCACCAGCCCTACGGCCTTCTCCACGGGGGAGCTTCCGTTGCCCTGGCAGAAACTCTGGGGAGCATCGGAGCGAACTTATGCGTGAACCAGAAAGAGTTCTACTGCGTGGGCCTAGACATTAACGCCAATCATGTTTCGGGAGTTCGATCAGGAACCGTCACCGGAGTCGCCAGGCCCCTGCATGTGGGCCGGTCAACTCAGGTGTGGGAAATCCGGATCACGAGTGATGAGAATAAACTCGTTTGTATTAGCCGTCTCACGATGGCAGTCGTCGCCATCCGAAAAGACCCCTAGTCGATGGGCGAGAGCCAAACGTCGTAGATGTCTGCGGTCACAACTTTGTTCTTGTTCTTGAACTTGAACGAGCTCTTCTCGCGGGCGATGGCACGTCCCTCGAACTTCGAGACGTCCCGTGACGAGTACTTCAGGCTTATCGACTGAACACCTTTCTTTTCAAGTGATACGAGTTCGCCAGCTTGAGAAACGCCGTCACCGTTCGTGTCGTTCCAGAGCTTGAGCGAAGAGAAGATCGCATCCTTCGAATCGATCACGCCGTCTTTGTTTGAGTCGTGGACCTTGAGGGCGTCAAAGCCGTTCGCATAGGTCGCGTCTTGGCCAAAGAGCTGCTGATGCCCCTCAACACTTTTCTTGTCACCGAGGTTCACAAGGAAGTATCCCTTCGAACCGCTCTCGGGCCAGTGGACGCGGGCATTCTCAGAAACACCGTAGAGCGGAAATGTGCTCACGCCCTTGAACTGTGGGATGTCTTTGTCGAAGAAGAGCATAAGCGGGGAATAGAAACCACCGCAGTATCCTTCGGAGCCAGGGAACTTCACGACGGCCGTGAATGACTTGTTGCCGTTTGACTCATCAAAGGTCGCGCTCTCTGGGATGCTCGCAAGGCTACGGACGTTCGTGCCGTTAGATTGAGTGTAGGCCATCTTGAAAGACGGAGACTTCCCGGCAATGATCTTACCGTGACGAACAACTTGCTTGTCAGGGAGCGAGTTTAGGGTGCCCTTGAACATGACGTCGATGGAGTTCGTGAAAGCTTTAATCTCCACGTTGCTCGTAATGTCAGTTCCGTTATTAAACACCTTAATTGAGGACGAGAAATTCGGAAGCTTCGATGGGAAGTAGCATGAGACGACGTCATTCTTCAGAGTTCCGGAGTTGTGAGCGCGGGTGAAACGATGGAGACAGCTGACGTCGGCATCCGCCCCCGCAGGTCCCGCGACGAGCTTCGCCGGCATCGTCTGCACGGAGTAGCGACAGTAGTCGCCGCTCGGACAGTTTGGGGTCAGAGGATTACTCTTGGTCTTCCACTCGGAGAGCTTGTAGGTCGACACGGAGCTGGTATCTGGCTGCTGGCATTCTATGTCTCGCTGAGAACCAGAAGCATCTGGGTTCGTAACAATGCAGTCAAAGCGCGTCCCACTGGTTGGGAACGTTGCCTGAGACGGGAAAACAACGTCGATCTGATCCTTCTTCGCCGGTTCCGTTGGATTTGTGAGCGTGAGCTTCATCGTCACCGGATCACGTGGGTAGAGCTGGTTCTGAGATGAGAAGGCCCGGAGGTTGGTCCCGAAACAGAAAGGTCGAATCCGTAGATCGAGGGTGCAGTTATCACCACACACGCTCTTGCGCTCTTCCCCGACTGGAGGAGCCGAAGGCTGGGCAGCGCCGTAGGGTGAAACCACGAACTGGCCAAAGACAGAAGAGCTCAGTGTCGCAAAGGCCAAAGCAGTAATAAGTTTCATACGGATCTCCCATCTAAGTGATACTTAGATTTTATTTTTGAATGGCTTTGGCAGCTACCATTTTGAATTCGATGGCAGGATTTGAAATGTTTTCCCTAAAGAAAACAATGCTTTGGATACCGGAACTCAAGATGTGGGCCCGATTAAATGAGATTTTGCCGCCAACAATTTCTGCGGTCGAACGCATTAACAAGGCCTTAGTCGGATCAGCCGTGAGAGAGGGTCTCTCGAGGTGATAGCGGATGACCTCCACGGGAGTCAGGTAGGCGTTGTTATCGAGCCCCGGAAAGTACGGGAGCTGTTCGAAGAAAGTCTGCGAGGTCTTGAGCACTTCCTCCGTCGTCCCCGCCCCGTCGCAGCTGTTGGTGCGGCAAACACGGAACTGAGTTTTAAAAGCGTCAGCGCGATCATTGATCTCGACGTACTTCATGTCACGCGTGTCGTCGTTAACCACACCGATCATCTTGAAGGGCCTGCGAGTCGCGTGGTCGCAGGTCCCCGGGAGCGGACAGGTGGTTTGGCACGAGAGGGTGTTCGCGAAGGTATGGGTCTTCGAGTAGCAGTCGAAGAACTCGACCTCCGACGTGAGCATGAGCATGCGGTTAGCAACCCAGGGCGACTCCAGGCGGTTCACGGACTTCGTGAGCGTCTTGTCGGGGTCTGCGTGGAAGCGATTCAGCATCTGGTAGCTCGCCGAGGGCGCAGCGGAGAACATGTTCCGCGGAGAGACGTTGAACCGGAGCTTCTCCTCGGGCCGGCCCTTCGTCACGATGAGGAAGAACGGCTCCGAGCGGAGCTTCCCCGACGGGATCGTGAGCTTGATTTCGCGCGAGCAGCGCGCCGGGTCCGCGGCCGACGGCAGGCACACTTCGTCCTTCGCGACGACGAAGAAGGGCATCCCGTTGTCGTCTTTGATGTTGAGGTACCCGAAGCTATGCGCCGCCGTCGAGAGGTCGCGGATCAGTACCTTCGACGCCCCCAGGCGCGCGATCATGTCTTGGATCGACTCCGTGGCGAGCTTACTCTGCTTGTTCGAAAACTGCGTCAGGCTGTTCACGGCGAGCGCGATGCCGCCCATGATCGCGACACCGATCATGACTTCGACGAGCGAGAGTCCGCGGGCGTTGTTCATGGGCCCCTCACAATGAACTGGAACTGCCGGAACTCGCCGGGGAACAGCTCGTCGTGGGTCATCCGGATGGTGATCATGAAGAGGCCCCGGAGCGTGATGTTACCGGTCTTGAGCGGCGTGACGACGTAGCCGATGCGGCCCGGACAGCTCGGAATGTTTTTGATCGACGTGATCCCGGTCCGCGTCCAGCACGACACGAGCGACTCCCGGACGCCCTCGACCGTGGTCTTACTGAGGAACTCCTCCTCCGCACGGAAGTCGATCTTCTCCGAGGTGATGCCGACGCGGATCGACTCCGTCAGGTTCGCCAGCGTGTTCTCCTCGAGGATGCTCTGGTCGACGGAGTCCTTCGAGCCCGAGATGAGGTCGTAGCCGTTGACCATGAAGTACGCGCCGACGCCCAAGAGCCCGATGCTGAGCATGCTTTCCATGAGGCCAAACCCGAGGCTATTGCGGAGAAATGTCTTCATCGTACGATGTCCGATCGTGAGTCTTCTTTAATTAACCAGCGCTGGACGCGCTTCACTTTCTGCGACGTCATCACGTCCCCCGGGTTCGCGAGGCCAATCTCCGGATCGACCGTCGTCCACATGAAGTTGTTCGGGCCGTTCGAGACGAGGTCCAGCGCACCGCAGTTCTTGATCGCCGCTTCCTTCGCGGGCGTACTCATGAGGTCCTTCCAGCTGATGTTGACGTTCAGGCCCCCGCAGCCGTTCTTGAGGTCCGTGAGGATGAGGTGCGCGATCTTCGAGTCCCAGACGGTGTGCCAGTAGACCGGAACGGTGGTGTTCGTGTTCACGAGGTCCTTCACGATGAACGTTCCGATCATGTGCAAGGGGGCGCTGCGGCCGGGCGAGATCACGAGGCGCTCGCAGACGTAGAAGCCGTAGATGTGCGTCCGGTCGATGGGCACGATGCAGTCGCGGACGATGGACTTACTGGTGCTCGCGGCGTGGCCCTCGCGCTGGGAGCCGGTCTGCGTGAAGATGATCTCCGGCAGCGACTCGTGGCTGACGTTGTCGACCTGCGTCCCGGCCGGCGTGTTGGCGTAGTTCCAGGAGAAGTTGGCGCTCGAGGACATGTCGAGGTCCCAGTCCGCCATCCCGATCCCTTCCGGGCAGTCGAGCTTAATGATCTCGTCGCGCGGCAGGTCCGGGTTCAGTCGGTTGAAGTCGAGGTCGTCGCCGTTGAACGAGTTCTTCCAGCGCGTGCTCTTCCAGTAGTTGTCCGCGAGGTCGTCGAAGGTGTTGAGCCGCGCGGCGAAGCGCAGCTTGCTCGAGGTGCTGTAGTGGTCCGGCGTGAGCGTGAAGAAGAACTCGGTCATGTAGTAGCGGATCATCGTGCGCCACTTCGGACTCACGCGCAGCGTGAGGTTCTTGATGTTGAGTACGGTCTTCATCTCGCCGGTGAACGGATCCGCGATCTTCGGTACGTCGGTGAGCTCCGCCGTGAACGTCGGTTCCCCTGGAGCCCCGGCGACGTCGCGGATGTCCTCGAGCTTCTCGAGGAGCTCCTCCTTGGCTTTCTTGTACCGGAACTCCTCGACGTTGTAGTTACACTTGAGGCCCAGCGGGCCCTTGTCGCAGTTCACGCTGTAGCCCAGAACCTCGCAGTCCTTCGACGCTTCGTCGTCGCACTCGTCCGCCAGGTCGTCGGCGCGCTTCGAGAACTCCTTACGCTCGTCGAGGTTGTAGAGGATGTGGTCCTCCGGGATCGCCGAGGGCCAGGTGTCGCGGTTCGCGTTCTGGACGTTCGTCATGAGCGCCTGAATGTCGCTCGCCCGCATGCGCATCTTCTCGAGGTCGAGCTCCATGCGGATGCTGCTCCCGGCGCCCATGTAGGCGCTGTACTCGCGGCCCCGGCCGTCGCGGATCTGGACCTCGGAGAGCGACTGGAGGTCGTCGTTCATCGGCTCCGGCAGGACCTTGAACTTGAAGAAGCGGTAGTCCTCGTCGGGCTGCGCGATCACGCTCGGCGCGAAGATCGCCGGGCGGAAACGGTTCTTCCGCGTGAAGCCGAGCTTGAACATCGCCATGTCGTCGCGGTTCTCGTCCGTGCGGTACGCGAGGACGGAGCCCGCGGTGTAGCTCGGGTTGGTGAAGATCTTCGACTCCGCGATGCACTGCTCGAGCTCCCCGACGCCGCTGCCGGCGCTCGCCGTATAGTCGAAGAGATTGTAGAAGCCGCGGTCTTCCTTGCTGTCGAGCTGCACGCCTCCGATGAACCCGCGGAACCCCTCGTACTGGTCCTGCTTCGTGAGGATCGGATCGCCGCGGTCCTTGAACGTGTACTCCTCGCCGCTGGAGTCGACGATCTTCCCCGTCTCCTTCGCGGACTTGTAGCCGAGGACGAGCGAGCTGTAGAACACCGAGGACTTCTTGCGGTCGAAGGACGCCTGCGGCAGACGGACGTCGCCGGCGACGTAGACCGGACCGTGGTACTCGTGGAAGAGCGTGCCCGAGAGGTCGCCGAATTTCACGAGGGAGAACGTGTTGAGGCTGCGCGGATAGAACGAGTAGAACGCGGCCGACTGCATCTGCCGGATCCCGGCGCACGAGGGCTTCTTCAGCGAACTGAAGATCTTGCCGACGACCTCGACCTTGATCTTGCGCTCGTTGCCGACCGGAACGCCCTCGATGTCCTTCACGAGGTCGATCTTCACGTCGACGGACTCGAGGCAGTTGCGGACGTTCTTGGCGATGACGTAGAGCGGGTGTTCGCCCGACATGTCGGCGAGGACCTTATCGGTCATCCGGAACGTGAAGTCCGAGACCATGACCTTTTCCCGAGTCAGGAGCTCGGGCTTCGGCGTGATGGTCTCCCGGCGGTACTGGTTGATGCCGATGATCGTGTTGGCCGGTGACACGCCCGGCGCGTTCGTCCCGACGACGTCCGTGTTCCAGAGGAGGCGCTCGAGGTTGCCCTCGTAGGTGACGATCTCCTCCATCGGCGTTCCTTGCTTGCACTTGTCCTCGGCGATGAGGAGGTCCGAGACGACGACCTTGCGGTCGATGCCCTTGAACGCCTCCGTCGACGAGCCGAAGGACTTCAGGCACCACCCCTCGCGCAGCGAGTGGACGACGTAGTCGTTGAGGCTCGTGACGAACATCCGGTAGTTCACGAAGTTCTTGATCTTCTTGTTCTCGTCGCGCAGGCGCGGGATGAGCGTGATCACGAGGTACGCGATCGAGCTGATGATGACCGTGGTCGTAACGGTGACGAACGCGAGAGAAACCCCGCTCTGGTTATGCATGGCCCGACGAATAAAACTCATACATTTATTAACTGGCCGGTGCATTTTTTTTGCAAGACTTATCTTAAAAATTAAAAACCTTGGTATAATCTAAGCATCGAGAATTCTGACTATTTTAGGCAAAACTAATGAACTTCGTATTTGAATTGGTCGACGGAAGTGTCCACGAGTTTACGATGGAGGGTGCCAACTTTATCGTCGGTCGCTCGTCGAAGTGCGACATCCACCTCCCCTTCGAGGGCTTCTCGCGCCAGCACTGCCAGATCACCGTCGAAGACGGTCAGATCTTCCTCACCGACCTCGGCAGCACCAACGGCGTGTTCATCAACGACAAGCGCATCACCGCGAACGAGAAGACGCCCTACCCCGACTTCCTTCCGCTCTCCATGGGCGCCGCCGTGAGCGTCTCCATTCAGCTCGTCAAGAAAGAAGCCAGCATCATCCTCGAGCTAGACAAACCTAAGACACAAACGGGCATCGTCTTCGCGAAGCCCGCCGGCGCGAAGGCGCAGTACCGGCAGACGCGCGCGCCGATCCGCAAGCCCCTCGCGCGCATCGAGGAGAAGCGCAGCTTCGGTCAGTACATCGCCATTGGCCTCGTGGTCGTGGCGCTCATCGGCCTCAAGAGCTTCTTCGAGGAAGAAGAAGAGGACCTCGACAAGATGATGTTCGAAGCCAACGTCTCGGACCGGGAGAAAGACGGCTCCGTGAAGACCGTCGACTTCTAGCCGCGCAGGAGCACGATCTGCGTCGTGTCCATCTCCGAGAGCGTCGCGCCCGAGAGGGCGTCCGAGAGCACGTGGTGCAGCTTCACGATCCCGTGCTTCGGAAACGCTCCGGACCGGCGCAGCTCCGTCACTTCACTCTTCATTCGAATCCGCGTCCCCGGGAGCGTCGGCCGCTTCCAGCGGATCTTCTCGACGCCGAGGCCTATCATCCCGCCGGCGAAGCGGTGCTCGCCGAGCACGAGGAGCCGCATGCCGATCGCAGCCACCTGCCAGCCGCTCGCGACGTGCTGGCCGAAGAACGATTCGGGCGCCGCGGCCGGATCCGTGTGGAAGCTCTGCGGGTCGTAGACCTGCGCGAAGCGGATGATCTCCTCGGCGGTGAGCTCGTAGTCGGGGCCGCCGAAGACGTCACCGAGCTGTAGGTCCTCGAAGTAGCGCTGGGCGGTCATAGCTTCTTCGGAAGGCCGGCGCTGAGAGAGACGCCCGTGCACGGGCCACACTGCACGTCGAGGATGATCCCGACGTCGCTCACGCAGGCCCGGCCCGGAACCGGAAAGCAGCTGTGCACCCGCGACTGCGCTTCGTCGCACTCGTGCGTTTCGAGGAAGAGGCTCATCTTCCGGACGCCGTCTTGGTTCTGGTGGAAGTGGTGCAGGAAGCTCTGGCAGTCGAGCTCGAGGGTGACGTTCGGTTGCGTCGTTTTCATGACCCAGTGCCAGTCCTTCCCGGGGGCCTCCGTGACGGAGATCGTTTCGAACGGACCCCACGCGTGAACGGAGGTCGCAGCAAAGACGGCGGCAAGGAAAAGGTATCTCATCTCCCCATTTTAGCCGGACGGGTCCCAATCCCCTATCCGGGCGTTTTTGCCGCACTGCTCGTCGCCATCCCCGAGCTAAATGCTATTTGCATCTGGCGCGGAGTCTTGTAGCTTTAATGCGTGCACCCGTAGCTCAGCTGGATAGAGTGTCAGCCTCCGAAGCTGAAGGTCGTGAGTTCGAATCTCGCCGGGTGCGCCATCTTTTAGCGAGAATTTCATCACGCAGCTTCGTTTCAAATACGACTTAGCAGTGACGCTTCATACCTACTCGCTTCCACCGCAGTTGCTGTGCATTTAAGATCCGCCATTTTTTTATGGAGGTTCAAATGGACAGCAAGAATTTCTCAAGCATTGAAAATGCTATCTATGTCATCAGGGACAAAAAGGTCATGCTCGATGCTGACCTTTCTCTTCTCTACGAAGTAGATACGTCTCAACTCACGCGGCAGGTTCGAAGAAACATAACAAGGTTTCCGGAGGACTTCATGTTTCAACTGACTCACGAAGAGTACGAGGGCATAAAGCTTCAAAAAGGGATTGCACCAGCGAATTACGGAGGGCGAAGATACCTACCCTTGGTATTCACCGAAGCTGGGGTCGCCATGCTTTCGAGTGTGCTGACGAGCGAACGAGCCGCTCAGGTCAATATTGCAATCATGCGAACGTTTATTAAGCTAAGGAGCTTTCTCGCACTAGAAAACTCACTGCCTGAGAAGGTTAGTAAAATTGAGTCCGGAGCAAACAAATTATTTAAGATTGTGTTCGAAAGACTAGATGCAGTGGAAGATCAGCTCCGTCCCACAATAGATCCCACGCGGAAGAAGATTGGATTAAGAAGTAAGTAAACACAAAAACTTGAGATGCCAAAATGGCATCTCAAGTTTTTGTACAGAAGCTAAGTAATTGTTTTTTTTTAAAAAGCACTCGTTGAATGCACGCCCAGCTCCCCCGAGATCCCCTGCTCCCCGATCTGGATCGAGACCGTGCCGTCGTTGAACATGAGGTCCCAGCGGTTGTTGGTCTTGAGGTGCGGCTCGAGCTCCGCGAGGAACGCTGGCGCCAATGAGTAGACGTCGATCTCCTGGGCCCGGTGAACTTTTTCGGCGAGGATCTCATCCACGAGGCTCTGCGGATTCTTGTAGGTGTAGACCTTCACCTGGCGCGCGGTCTTCGTCGCCTTGTGGAGCTTGCGCGCGCTGGGGCTTCCGATCTCGATCAGCATGCGGTGTCCGCCGCTGAGGTCGGGCACACTGATCGCCGCCGCGTCCGGATCGTGGAGGCCCGTGGGCGCGAACACCAGGTCCTCTTGGTAGTTGAGCGCGTAGGCGATCACGCGCGTGAGAAAGTAGGGCATCGACTCCGAGGGGTGCTTCGCCGCCCGGAACTCGAGGGTCTGGTAGAGCGCGCGTGGGATGTCCGAGAGTTCGATCTGGAACTTATAGAGAGTAAAGGTCGCCATGGAGGAAGACTACTCTAGCTTCAGGCGCTTGGGCCCTGTAATTTTTTCACCGGCGCGTCCCCCCGAGCGCACCGACGGTATAACTAGCAGCTATGAAAACTCCCCTCGTCGCCCTCGCTCTGACCCTCCTCCCCTTCGGCGCCTCGGCGCAGACGCTCCTCGTGTCGGACCTCGACGACACGATCAAGGTCTCCTACGTGCTCGACCCCGAATCGGCGGCGGCGAACGGAGCGATGATCCACAACGTCTTCATGGGCATGCCGGAGCTCTACCACGCCATCGCCAAGGCGCCGGACCTCGCGGCGATCAAGTACCTCTCGAACGCTCCGCGGAAGCTCGTCGGCGACCTCCACCAGCGCTTCCTCGATTTTAACGAGTTCCCCGAGGGCGAGCTCGTCACCCGCAGCTGGACGCAGATCTTCTCCGGCAACGCCCACAAGCTGCGCTCCCTGCGCGCCTTCATCAAGAAATACCAACCGACGTCGATGATCCTGGTCGGCGACAACGGCGAAGCCGACGCTCAGATCTACGCCGAGATCCGCGAGGAGTTCCCGGCGATCACGGGCCCCACTTACATCCGCCAGGCCTACTCGTCGTTCGGCTTCGATAACCACTACGCCAAACCGATGTTCGCGGGACAGATCCCCTTCGCCTCGAGCATCGATATCGCGCTGGACCTCTACAGCAAGGGTCTCCTCGAGCAGAAGGCCGTGACCGAGCTCGTGCGTGCGATCGTGCCGGACATGCTCGAGGAGGACGAAGACGAGACCAAGGGGCGCACGGCGTTTCCGGAGTGGTACGACTGCCGCGACTTCGTGCTCCCCGCTCTCCCCCTCATGCTCGATCCGATCGCCAACGACCTCCTCCAGGCCTACGGCGAGAAGGTTCAGTTCCGTTGTGCGCTTGAGCCGTTCGACGACTAGGAATATACGAAAAAACCAGTAAATTCTTGCCCTTACGGAGCCACTGGTAACGGAATATTGGCGTCGCCGCGGTCGATGTTGAACCGGATGTTTCGCTCGTTGAGGTAGTCTTTGTAGAGTACGACGTCGTCGAGGGCCCCGTTGAAGTACGTCGCCGTCGTGGTCGTGTTGCCACCGATGACGAGCGGCCGGGCCGCGAGGTCGAGGATGCCCACGGCGCCGAGGTTCTGCACGGCCTGGGGTCTGCCGTTGAGGTAGAGGTACAGCGCGGGGCCGCGGCGTGCGACGGTGACGTGGGTCCAGCTGCCCGCCGGGATCGCCTCGATGCTCGTGATGGAACCCACGGCCGGGGTCGCGAGCTGGTAACCGAAGGACACGATCCCGCCTGCGGTGAGGCTCAGCTTGAACTCTTGCTCGGCAACGAGCGCCGTGTTCCACTTACTCAGGATGTCGGTGTTCGTCAGCGTCGTCGGCTTCACCCAGAGCGACAGCGTGAAGTCGCCGCTCAGGTTCAGGGACACGGGCGCCGTGACCAAGCGGTCGAGTTCGGCGGCGATGAAGTTGTAGTAGTCGCCGACCTTCGCGGTCACGTCGTTCGGCACGAAGTCCGCGCCGACGTTCGTGAGCGCCACGGGGGCGGTGGTGTCGCTATCGTCGAGCGGCGTCGGAGCGTCGAAGCGCCAGTAGTTCGCCGGGAAGAAGAGCGTCGCGTACGCAGCGGGCTCGCTGAAGAGCGCTGTGCCGCTCACGCCGCGGGCGTAGGCCGCTTCGATCTGCGAGGCCGTGAGAGCGACGTTCCAGAGGTGGAGCTCGTCGAGGAGACCCTCGACCGGTGCCGTGCCGTTTCCGCGGGCCTGGGCACCGACGCGCATCCCGAGCGTCGTCACGAGCAACGGCGCCGTGCTCATCGACTCGGTGCCGACTTTCTTATTGTTGATGTAGAGGTCGACCGTGCCGCCGCTTCGAACCACGCCGACGTGCTGCCACTTCGCGAAGGTGATCTTCTCCGACGAGCACATGCGCTTGTAGGCCGTCGTGTTCCAGACGCCCGTCGAAGCCGTCGTCTGAGCGTCGAAGCACACGCGGCCCGTGGAGTCCACGCGGAGCGCCCA
>JBKHVY010000006.1:0-17548 GCA_046569805.1 Bacteriovoracia bacterium
TGGAAGCGCACGAACACCTGGGGCGAGCCCAGCTGGACGCCCTCGCCTTCGGTTGCTCGATAAATGGTGTTGATCAGAACTTTCGTCATGAAGCTTTCATAGCACTTAAGCCATGACTCCGGGAACCTGGGTCTTGAGGACACATGAAAAGATTACTAAGCTCTAGGGATGGAAGATTCCTTCGATTTATCAGCACTTTACCTGGACATCCGCAGCCGCGCTGCCAAGGGTGAGCGGGCGCTGGCCAAACTCTCCCCGGAAATTCTGGGAAAACTGAAAAATCTCGTGGGGATTCCGTCCTCGCGCCTTCAGGCGCTCTTTGTCTTGGCCCATGCCACGCACCCAGTCCGCGACCTCGAAGCAACGCTTCTGGCCCTCCCCCTAGCAGAGCTCTCCTCCGAGGAGGCCATCTGGCTCTTGAACTGCTACCGTAAACACATCATCCAGGGCCGCTTCAAGGACGGCGACCGCCTTGCTCACGAATTCCTCGAACTCCTACGGCAGTGGATCTATCACCGGGATCCCCAAGTCCAAGAATGGGTTCTGCGCACAATCGACGAGTGCGGTGGTCAGGGAATTGTGTTTCGTCGTGATGTGGCCAAAATAAAACCTGGTCTGTGGCGCTCCTTCCGCGCCCACAACCGGACGCTGATCGAACTGGCCACGTACCTTGAACGCAAGTGGGGTGCCCCGTGAAGAACATCGACGAAGCTCTCATCAAGGCACAGCTCTTACGAGCGCAATCAAACGCCGGTCTTCCGCTGTGGGAGATGCAGACTCCTGAGGATGTGAAGGTCTACTTCCGCGTCGACGAAAGCATTTCTCCCGCTAAATTTAAAGCCGATCCCCTCGTCCCCGGCGGTTATCTCGCGAACTCCCTTACGCTCCGAGCGATGAAGCCTCACCTCTTCGTCGCGGGCCATGATCTGGACGAACTGGCCGACCTTCAGCACTGCGCCTGTGGCAAGGACTGGGACCGGCAGTTCTGGAAGTTCTGCCCCTTCTGCGCCCGCCACAGCTGACTTGCCGATCTGTCGCCTGCAGCTCACAATATAAGTATGCTGCTGACGCAAAAGTTCCATTCCCTGAGTGAGATCGATCCGGAGTTTATCCCGGCCCTGGAAGCGTTGATGCACGAACACTGCGTGGACTTCGCGAGCTGGCGAGAGATTGAGAAGGCTTACCCCAAGGACGAAACCTTTTGCTACTGGCTCTTCTTTGGCCCCACGCAGAACTCCCCGGTCGGCATCGCCCAGGTCATCTTTAAGAAAGTCGACACCGACCGCGTGCTCCCCTGGTGGAAAAAACTCTCGCGCCTCGTGGACAGCAGCAGTGACCACTGGAAGTCAGCTCGCTTCCAGCTGTGCGACGGCAACGAGGGTGGTGCTCTCTTCGACCCGCGCTTCGCTCGAACCGGCAAGGACAAACTCCAAGAAGTGATCAAAGAACTCGAAGAGCGCGTGGACGTGATGGCCCTGAGCCTCGTCTCCGCGGGAAGTCCCGTGACACACAAACCTTCGTGGAAAGAGATCACGGCGGAACAACAAAACCAGTGGACGGCCCTCTTGCCGCTCGAGCGGAAGAGTCGTGATTACCAAGATTACCTAGATGCTCTCGCACCTGCGCAGGGCCAGGCCATCAAGGCGAGCTGGAAGAAACTGCATAAAGATACGCAAGTCAAACTCGGCGACTACCCCACGCTCGCGGCTCGGGAGGAGCTCTTCAGCGCTTGTCCGGACACTGACCGAAGCTCTCTTGAGCGCTTTAGTGGAGGCCTTCTCACCTTCGAGAAAGATCAAAAGCTTCTCGGCGTGGTCCACTACCAAGAAGGCCAGCAAGGAGTCCTGTTCATCGAGCCGGCCCCGTTCGAGCCCCAAGGCGCAGAACTAGTGGCCGACGACCTCTACGTTCAGTACGGCATCCTCAAGGGCCACGAGCTCGCGAACGTGCGAAAGATCGTCGTCTGTCGCCAGGGCCGCCCACTCAAGCTCGAACACCCCGGAGAAATCAGTTTCTTTCAAGACCTCGGCTTCGCCACGAAATCGGTGTTCGAGGGCCACTGGTCACGAAGTGAGTACGTTGAGTGAGCCACGAGGCGTTCATTCACTCCGTGGTCCACGCGTTCTATGACCGTGCTCGCGAGGATGTCCTCATCGGCTACCACTTCGCGCGCATCGCCGACTTCGACACTCACATGCCGCGCATCGTGGCCTTCTGGGAGGCACAGCTCCTCGGGACGATTCACAAGTTTTCGCCACCACTCGATTTGATCAACGCGCACGTTCCTCTGCGAATTCACCGCGGAGAGGTTGGGCGCTGGATGAAACTCTTCACCGAAGTTCTCGCTCAGACCCCGGGCCCGGAGGAGCTGAAGCTTTTGTGGCGCGAGAAACTTACTCGCTTTGAGCAGGTGTTTCTGCAGACCCCGTTGCTTTTTTCTTCTTCGGGTTAAAGCTCTTCGCCTGGAAGTACGTGACCACCCAGTCTTCGAGGAGCGGCTCCCCATCGACGTCGTCAAACAACCAATTGTGATAGGTGTAACCGTAGATCCGGCGCGCGGAAGCTTCGGCCGCAGCGCTGCTGTTGAATTCGACGGCGATGAAACCTAACCCTCGCGTTTTCAGGGTGTGCGCGGAGAGACACCCTTCGCCATAGTTCGAGCAAGGGACCGCATCATTGATCGACCGCGCGAGCACGATCTCGACCCTATCCGTTCCCTCGTGCGGCGCGAGGCCAAACATCTGCTCTTTCGAGTACAGCACTTCTTTCTTGCTACAGGCAAAAAAGACGAGCAGTAGACAAAGCTTGGAGACCCTCGTGATCACAGATAAACTCATAAAGAAATTGTAAACGTAGCTCGGATAAAAGGAAAGCTTATGTGGCACCCTCTTCCCCGTACTCCTTTGCGCTGGCCCGGGGCCCAAAGGACCTGGCTTCGAGTCTTAGGTCCCAACGACGGAAAGATCTTGGGTGAGATCGAACTCATGCACGCGGACGACGTCGCCCTTGTGGCACAGAGTGTGCTGCGAGGTCAGGCGCTACTTTCGACGGTCACCGCGCTTCAGCGCGCGCAGTGGCTGAAAGCTCTTGCGCAGAAAGTTCGCTCCGCGAAGAACGACCTGGCCCACCTCATCGCCGCGGAGGGCGGAAAGCCGCTTAAGGACGCACAGGTGGAAGTCGACCGTGCGGCCCTGACGTTTGATCTTTGCGCCGAGGAAGCTCTCCGGATCCACGGCGATCAGCTTCCACTTGCCCACAGTCCTGCGGCCCGAGGAAAAACGGCCATCACGCTGCGCGAACCGATCGGTCCGGTGCTAGCTCTTTCAGCTTTCAACCATCCTTTGAACCTGCTCGCCCATCAAGTCGGCACCGCGCTCGCCAGTGGAAACGCTGTGGTCTTCAAGCCATCGCCGGCGACACCCTTCTGTGCGGAGTGGCTCGCTGATAGTCTGCGTGAAGTGGGCGTACCGACGGACGTGGCCCTCGTGTGCCACGCGGACGTTCCCGTCATCGAGCTCCTCGTGCAGCGAGCGGAGTTCCAGTTCGTCTCCTTCATCGGATCAGCGCGCGTTGGCTGGCAGCTGCGGCGTTTGCTCGCTCCTGGCACACGGCTCGCGCTCGAACACGGAGGTGTCGCCACGGCGATCCTTTTCCCGGATGCGGACCTGGGACTCGCCGCCACGACTCTCGTGCGCGGAGCCTTCTACCACTCAGGGCAAGTTTGTATCTCAACTCAAAAAATCTTCGTGCACGAAAGTATCTGGGACGCGTTTAGCGCAAGCCTCGTGGCCAGCACCCGCCAGTTGAAAGTGGGAGATGCGCGCGACGAGAAGACTGACCTGGGCCCCCTCATTCGCCACAGCGAAGTCGAGCGCCTGCACACCTGGATCGAAGAGGCTTGCCTCCTGGGTGCCCGCGTTCTGCTGGATGGCCGGACAGATCACTCCGCACCGTACTTGGGCCCCACCATTCTTTCGCACGTTCCACCGGAAGCCACGCTCATGACGGAAGAAGCCTTCGGGCCCATCGTTTGCCTTGTGCCGTTCACGGACGCGACGGAGGCCTACCGGGCCATCGAGCACTCACCCTTCCACTTTGCGGCTGCTGTGTATACGCAGGACCTCGCGCGAGGCTTTGAGACCGCGACCAAACTTTCAGCAATGAATGTCATGGTCAACGATCACACCGCTTGGCGCGTGGATGAGATGCCCTTCGGAGGTCATCGGCAGTCGGGGCTTGGGATGGGGGGCGTGCGCTGGGCGATCGAGGAGCAGACTCGCTTGAAGCAAGTCGTGCTCCCCATGCATCGATCTTAGTAAGCCGTTTCTTTCAGCGCCATCTCAAGCGTTGGATAGCGATAGTGGAAATGCATCTCGTCGTGGAAGCGCTTCGGGATTACGCGCTGGCCATCGAGGAGGACCGTGCTCATTTCACCGAACACGAGTTCCATCACAAAACCTGGGGCCGGAGCGAAGGCCGGACGCTTGAGGACCTTGCCGAGCACTTTCGTGAACTCCGCGTTGGTCGCCGGGTACGGAGCCGTCGCATTGTACGCGCCCCGGAAGCTCTCTTCCTTCGCTGCGCGGATGTACATCGCCGCGAGGTCTTCGATGTGTATCCAGCTCATCCACTGTTTGCCAGAGCCGAGAGGACCTCCGCCGCCGAGCTTGAACACCGGAAGCATCTTCGCCAGCGCTCCGCCGCCGCGGCCAAGCACCACACCGACCCGCATGATCGCAACGCGTGTGCCGAAGCTCTCGGCCACCAGCGCTTCCTTCTCCCAGTCTTTGCAGACGTGCGCGAGGAAGTCCTTCGCGTGCGCTTCCGTTTCTGTGATCTCTTCGTCACCACGTGGGCCATAGATGCCGATGGCGGAAGTCGACACGAGCGCCTTCGGAGCAGCGGCTCCGAGGGACTTCATCGCTTCGACGATCGCGTGCGTGCCGTCGATGCGTGAGTTGTAGATTTTTTTCTTCTGGTCATCACTCCAGCGCTTCTCAGCAATACCTTCGCCCATCAAGTTGATGACGACGTCGACACCGTGGAACGCTTCTGCTGGAGGAGCTTCTTTCGGAGACTTCCACTGAAAATATTTGCAGCCGCTGCCCAAGACAATCGCAGCACCAGGAATGTGACGAGTGAGGACGTTCACTTGATCACCTGCTTCGATCAACTGTCTGACAATGACCTTACCAACAAACCCTGTGGCCCCAGTAATTAGGACTTTCATGGAAGCTCCTGTTTCAATGTGATTAGAGTTAGACAATATCGTCTAATGCCCCAAAATTCAAGGATTCTCAATACTTTCCACTGTCTACCTTAAGCTCATCAACCCTTGGACAACCAAGCTCTGTCTAAGACGCCGGCCGTTTATCTAAAGTAGACCGATCCTAAACAAGGAGTTCCCCATGAAGTATTTTAACATCCAGATGGCGGCCCAGATCTCCGGACTTTCTACCCACACTATTCGAGCTTGGGAGAAGCGTTACGGCGCTCTTCGCCCTGATCGCACGGACACTGGCCGTCGCCAGTATTCGACAGAAGAAATTGAACGCCTCACCCTTTTGTCTCAGCTGACGAACCTCGGGAACTCGATCGGTCAGATCGCGCGCCTGCCGGATGAGGAGTTGAAAGAGATCTACGAAAAGCTGACGCACTCACGTGAGTCAGCCTTGCTCGCCGCACAAAACTCTCCGGTGCGCATTCAGATCAATTCTGAAGAGACACGTCGCAACCTACTGATGGCCCTCGCCGGTTACAAAGTCGACATCATCTCTCACGAGTTGAACAAGGCGAAAACCGCGCTCTCTCCCGGAGGCTTCGCCCTCGAGATCCTCCTTCCCCTTTTGAAAGAAGTGGAAGTCCGCCGCCAGGTCGGAGGACTTTCGACGGCCCAGATCACGGCCCTCATCGCGATCATCAAGTTCCACGTCGGGAACATCATCTACGGCCACTACGAAAAGAAGATTAAGTCGGCCAATAAGATCGCACTGGCGACCCCCGAGGGCGAACTCTACCTCATGGACATCATGCTCGGCGCCCTCTTGTGCTGCCAGCACCAGATGAATTTCTTCTTCTTGAGCTCTAACCTTCCGTCACCGTCGATCACCGAAGCCGTGAACGCCATCGAAGCGAACGTGCTAATCCTCGGCGTGAGCCAGGTCAACGCGCTCAAGACGAACTTGCCGGTGTTCATCGAAGATATTTTGACGCATTCGAAGAAACTTGATGAAGTATGGGTTGTTGGCATGAACGACCTTACACGTCAGTTGAACGCGCGCTCGAAGAAAGTCCGCGTGTTCGCGAGCTTCGAGGAGCTCAACAAGACGATGGAGCAAATGGATTGATCCCATATCTTATCATCGGGGCCGGCATCGCCGGCCTCACTCTTTCCCGCGCACTCCGCGCACCGATCATCGAAAAATCTAAGGGCCTAGGCGGCCGCCTCGCGACGAGGCGGATCGGCGACGACAAGTTCGACCACGGCCTCCCCTCCTGGCCCGTGACCCCACAGGCGCAGTGGCTCTTCAGCGGATCGTTCATCCCGGACGGCATGACGGCCCTGGCGAAGAAGCTCGCGGAGGGCCTTGAGATCCACCGCGAGACTCGCGCCTTGAAGCTCACGTTCCTGAACCCCGGCTGGCGCGTGGAGTGCGAGTCGAAGACCTTCGAAGCCGAGCACGTCATCTTGACCGCACCGATACCGCAGGCCCTTGAACTTCTCACGGCCAGTAACCTGCCAGTAAAACCCGAGTGGCACATCCCCTACCACAAGGCGCTCGTGGGTCTGTACAAGCTCGACGTCCGCGGTGATGACGAGAACTTCATGACGATGGAAGGTCACCAGTTCATCTTCCAGCGCCACAAGCGCATGGCCTCAGATGGGCTCGTGCTGCTGGCGTCGGCGGAATTCTCCGAGCGAAACTTCGAGCTCTCGGATGAGGAGATTCTTGAGCAGCTCACTCAGATCCTAAAGACGCACCTCCCGGATCGCACGCTCGCGCACCAGGAAGTAAAAAAATGGCGCTACTCGACTCCGGAGCGCGCGCACGAGATGCCCTACCTCGAAGCCGCCCCGGGACTTTTCCTGTGCGGCGACGGCTTCCTCACCCCAAACGTCGACGGCGCACTCTTGAGTGCGCAAACCTTGCTGCGAGAAAAATTTAGAGTGCTATAATCCTTCTATGGAAGGACTCGGTATTGTACTAACCGGCGGCGGCGCTCGCGCGGCCTATCAAGTGGGAGCTCTGCGAGCGCTCTACGAGATCGTGGGCGAGGACAAGAACCTCTTTCGCATCATCACCGGCAACTCGGCTGGAGCCATCAACGCCATCTACCTCGCGGCCAACGCCGACGACTGGGACACGGCCACGGGCCAGCTGTGGGACCTGTGGAAGAACATCCGCCCCCAGGACATCTTCGACCTCGGACCCCTCTCGATCGGAAAGCTCGGAAGCCGCTGGCTCTCCGGTGCCGTCTTCGGGGGGCTCAAGCCCGAGGGCACCTCGGTCAACCACCTCCTCGACACCGCCCCCCTTCGCCACCTGATCGAATCCGAGGTCGACTTCAACTCACTCAACCAGAAGATCAGCGCCGGCACACCCGAGGCCTTCGCCGTTTCAACAACGAACCTCTACTCCGGCTCGAGCGTCGTGTTCCACCATTCCAAAGAACAAGTAACCGAGTGGGTGCGCACGGACCGCTTCTCAAAGCGCTCAGAGATCACGAGCGACCACATCATGGCGAGCTCGGCCATCCCCTTCTTCTTTCCGCCGATCAAGATCGGCGAGAGCTGGTACGCCGACGGATGCGTGCGCCAGACCACTCCTCTCTCACCTGCGATCCACCTCGGCGCCCAGAAGATCATCGCCATCGGCATCCGCGCTCCCCACGAGGGCGAGCGCATGCAGCAGAAGGCCTTCGCCCCGAACCGCAATCCCGCCATCGGTCAGGTCGGCGGTATCCTCATGAACGCTGTCTTCCTCGACGCTCTCGAAAGTGATGTCGAACGTCTCTCGCGCATCAACCAGACGCTCTTCCACCTCGACGACGAGAAGCGCGATCAGTTCTTCCATAACCTCAGACCCATGCCGATCCTGACACTCAGGCCCTCGCAGGATCTCGGAGCGATGACGGCGCAGATGAGTAAAGAACTTCCCCCCATGCTCCGTTACCTCTTGAAAGGCATCGGCGTCTCGGGCACGGAGGGCCTTGACCTCTTGAGCTACCTCGCCTTCGACAAGAGCTACTCGCTTCCTCTGATGGCACTCGGCCACCAGGACACGCTGGCGCGTGCCGACGAAATCAAACGCTTCCTCGAGCTCTAGCGCGGGGCCTTCGTACTGCGGCTGGTGCGCACGGTCCGGCCCGCACCCCGACGCGCAGGTCTTGCAGTCTTGCGACCCGTGCGTTTCTCCGTCATCGCATCCGTGTAGCGCGCGCGACGATCGCGCGAGACGACCTTCTCGATCTTCTTCTTCGCCTTGTCCACCGCACGCGCCTTCGCTTTATCACGCGCTTCTTGGTTGAGCTTCGCATCGGGAATCATCTGCAACGGCAAGTGCGTCTGCGCCTGGATCGCCTGGTTGATCTCGGTGATCATACGACCATCATGTGAAGCGACGAGGTTATAGACGACGCCGTGCTTTCCTCCGCGGGCCACGCGGCCACAACGGTGGAGGTAGTAGATCGCAGTCTTCGGGAGTCCGTAGTTCACAACCCAGTTGAGGTCTTCGATGTCGATCCCGCGGGCCGCGACGTCGGTGGCGACGAGGACCTGGGCTTTCTTCGCGACGAACGACGCCAGGGCATCTTCCCGCTCAGCGGCTTCCATGTCGCCGTGGAGCACGCGCACCTTCAGGTTCGGCATCTTGTCTTTGAGGAACTTGTGCACTTCTTCCGCTTGGTTCTTTTGATTGGTGAAGATGATCCCGCGGCCCTTGGCTTCCTTCTCGAGGAACATGCGCACGACGTGGTTCTTCTCTTCCGGCTCGACGCGTACGTTGTAGGTCTCGATGCGAATCTGCGGGCGGTGCGCGTCCGTGAAGGTCACGCGCTCGAGTTTTTTTCCGACGAAGCGCTCTTCGAGGAATTTATCGAACACCGGCGGCATCGTCGCCGTGAAGAAGCCGAGTTGGAGCATCGAGAGATCCGCCTCTTCGAGCATCAGTTCGATGTCGCGCTTGAAGCCCATCTCAAACAGGTTGTCGGCTTCATCCATGACGAAGATCTTCACGTGCCCGAGCGAGAGTTCCTTGTTCTTCATAGCACTCTTCACGCGCGACGGAGTGGCGACGAGGATATCAAAAACGGAGTGGCCCATGGACTTCGTCTTGGCGTGGGAGTCGCCGCCCGTGAGAAGCCGCACGCGCAGCTTCACGTGGTGCGAGACGCTCTTCATGACGGCGTAGATTTGGTTGGCGAGTTCGCGCGTGGGTGCCAGCACGATCGCGCGCGGAGCCCCCTTGTGGCTCGTGGCCCCGTGCTTTTCTTCTTCAATTTTAAGCGCGTGGAAGATTGGCAACGTGTAGGCGAGAGTTTTGCCCGAACCAGTTTCCGACACGGCTACTACGGATTTGTTTTTCAGCAAAAGCGGAATAGATTGCTGCTGCACTTGCGTCGGTTTTTTGAGGCCCGCTTCCTTAAAGAAATCTTTAAATGAGGGGTGCAACTCAAGAGAATCAAATGACATAACAATCCTTAGGCTAATGACGTGGCCCGTTATAGCGGCTTTAGTTTCAGAATACAAACAAAATTTCCTCGCGCCCGCCCCGGAAGTTGCTAAAATGGTTGAAGTTTTAGCCCCCCTCTCTGGAAAAGGAAATCCATGAAGCACTTACTGCTCGCCCTCCTCGTCGCCGTCCCCACCCTCAGTCATGCGCAGATCTTCAGTATTCGCCGGACAACGTCTACTGGAAATGCCCTCGTAGATGCCGCCTTTGATAGCGAGCTGCTAAAGGTTCAAAACGAGATCAACTCGGATCTTCCAGCTGGAAACACGGACCGTTTAATGGAAGGCATGGCGAACTCCCAGGCCGCTGCTGGAAAAGGGGCTTCAACGGACTACATCTCGCACTTCGACACGTTCATGGTGGGCGCTGGCGTCGGTGTCGGAGCTGACCTCGAAGAGAACAAAGAATACGACAGCGACCTTGCTGGTATCGGCGTCATGGGTTCGGTCCAAGTTGGCCTCAACATGAGCGCGATCTTCGATAACAAAGTTCTGGGCCTTGACCCAAAAAAGACCACGGTCGTCGCGAACTTCTTCAGCTATAGCGCCGATCAGGACTTCGACGAGTCGAACGCCAAGATCAAGATGATGTCTTTTGGCGTACACGGCTCATACAAATGGAAAGAAGGCAGTGGTAACCGCCTCTTCGGCTGGGACGGCGTTCGCATTCACACCGGTTACCAGTACAGCTCTGCCAACTATGACTTCAAAACACAGATCGATGAAACGATCAATGAAACGACAAGCGTCGGTACAATCTCCGGTAACATCAATGCGAACCCAGCGGCTTCAATCGACGCTTCGACACACTCGATCCCACTCGAGATCTCATCCGGAGTCAACTTTCTGTGGGTGCTGAGCGCTTACGGCGGCCTCGGCACTGACCTTAACTTCGGCTCAGCGGAAGGGAAGGCCAATCTTAACTCGGACACGACGACCGTAACCTGTTCCGGAGCTCCTGCTTGCGGCACGCCTCAAAACGCACAAGTTGAAACGGCTGCCAATGTCGACGGCAACGGTAGCGTGAACCCGTTCTTCCTGCGCGGCTTCGTCGGCCTCCAGGCCAACCTTCCCTACGTCCGCGTGTTCGTGCACGCGAATAAAGTTTTCGGTACTGAGCTGTACTCGTTCGCAACGGGCCTTCGTCTCGCATTCTAGGACCTTGATTTCTTCCTCCAGGGGGCCCGCGTCTGCGGGCCCTTTTTTTTGAGCCGCCGCCACACTGCTGGCCGCATGAATCCCCCGAACTTCCAGAGACCTATGCGGCCGCGCATGGCGCGCTCGCGCGCGCGCCAGTTCTCGCGCTGATCTCCTTCCGCGAAGGCGTAAAGGCTCACGCAGCCGGCCTCGATCAGCGCGCGGTTGAGCGACGCAATCCCAGGCGCCGTAAGGTCACCTAAGACGCGCCCGTAGATGTCCGTGCCCTGGCGCTGGAGCCGCCAGCGAGGTGCTTTGGCGAGGAGATGCTCGAGGCAGGAGCGCGATAGGACGCCGGCGTCGAGGCCCCCAAAGATAGTGGGCTGCCCCAGCTCCGGGGCGTCGATGGCCGCCAGCCGCAGCCGGGCCCCGGTCGCCAAAAGGAGTGTGTCGCCATCCAAGACCTCCGAAATTTTTACAGGCTCCGTCACTGGAGCGAAGGTAAAAAGCTCCCGGGAGAAGAATAGGCACGCCAAAGGCAGAAAAAAAAGATACGTACGCATCACGCGACCATAGTCGAAACGCCGGGGCACCACACCCTTGGAAACCACCGTCATGGAGTTTTCTCACATATGAAAACCAATCAACTCGTTAACGAACACTTTCGATTCGAACTCCAGCACGTGGATAAGAACTGCGGCGCTCGCGCCGGCGTCATCCACACGCCCCACGGCTCCATCGAGACGCCGGTTTTCATGCCCGTTGGCACCCACGGCGCCATCAAGGCGCTCCAGCCAAAAGAGCTCGTCGACCTCGACATCCAGATTCTGCTTTCGAACACCTACCACCTCCACCTCACGCCGGGCTCAGAGCTCGTCGCGAAGGCCGGAGGCCTCCACAAGTTCATGGCCTGGGATCGCCCGATCCTGACTGACTCCGGTGGCTTCCAGGTGTTCTCACTCCAAAAGAACGGCATCACCGAAGAAGGTGCTCTCTTCCGCGACGCCGACGGCAAGGACATCAAACTTACTCCAGAGATCTCCATCGGCGTTCAGCAGAACCTCGGCTCGGACATCATGATGGCGTTCGACGAATGCATTCCGTACCCGGCCACCGAGAAGTACGTGGAGAACTCCATCGCCCGCACGCACCGCTGGCTCGACCGCTCGATCGAAGCGTGGAACAACCCGAAGCAGGCGCTCTTCGGCATCATCCAGGGTGGCGTCTACAACAAGTACCGCGACGTCTGCCTCGAGGAAGTCGTCAAGCGCGACCTCCCCGGCTACGCCATCGGCGGTGTCTCCGTGGGCGAGGGCCCGGAGCACATGGAAGCGATCGTGAAGTACATCGCCCCGAAGATGCCCACCAATAAACCGCGCTATGTGATGGGCGTCGGCATGCCAGAAGATCTCTTGATGATCTGGGAGAACGGCGTCGACATGAGCGACTGCATCATCCCCACGAAGTTCGCCCGCGGTGGGACACTTTTCACTAACCGCGGAAAGATCCGCATCGACCACAAGAACTATCGTCGCGACTTCTTCCCGATCGAGCCGAACCTCAAGGACTACGTGAACACGAACTTCACCCGGGCCTACATCAAGCACCTCTTCGACTCGAACGAGATCCTGGGCCAGATCCTTGCCACCGCTCACAACATCGCATTCTACAAGTCGATGGCGGTGCGGGCGCGGGCAGCGATCCTCGAGGACCGGTACCTAGAGTTCAAGCGGGACTTCCTCGCGAACTACAAGAAGTAGCGCTCACGGGTCGAGCGCTTCTTTGACGGTCTCGGCCCCTTCCTGAATCAGCTCGCCCATGCGCGAGAGGAATGATCCCACACCTCGGCGTGCGGCCTCGAGCGTGTCATCTACGCGCTCCCCGGTCGACGGTCTCGTGGGCGTACCGTTGCCCCTGTCCTCTACCGGGGCGGGACCGGTCGAGGTACTCGTCGAACCGAGCACACTCTCCTGGATCTCAAGCTTCAACACACGGGCCTGGTCTTCCACCTGTCTCAAGAGACTCTGCCGATTGAATTGGAAGATCGACTGGTACTTCTCTGTAGCTTCTCTCCAGGCCTGGTCTTCGACCTGGCTCCAGCGTTCGAGGTAGCACGCCTCGCGCTTCTTCTTGTTCAAGAGCCGCAGCACGATGTTCGAGTTCGGGTACTTCGCCAGGCACGCCTGTGCGCGGTCGCGGGCGATCTGTTCGTAGCCGGCGATGTACGTCTTCACCACGTCGACCTCGACCAGCTCGCGCTGGGTCTTGAGCCACTCCTGGAAGGCCTGCGAGCGCAGGACCTCGCGGCAGATCTCGTCGGCGTGAGACACGAAGATCCGGTCCGGATCGTGGAAGCGGTAGCTGCGCGGCAGGTCCTTCGTCACTTCGCGCTGGCACGAGCGGCTCATGACCTGGCCCAGGCCCTCGACCCAGTCGAAGGAGGCCGTGAGGCGCGCGATCGCCGAGGCGCGGTGCTCGCGCACGAAGCGCTGGAGCTCGCGGGCCTCGTCGGCCTTCTCGAGCTCGAAGAGGCGCTGAATCTCCTTCACATACAGTGGAAGTGCAAGATCGAAGAGAAGCCTCGACTCACTCGCATCGCTCACGCCCATCGCTTCAAACGACATGGCACTGATCGCGCGCTTGACTTCGGAGGGGATCTCGAGGCTCAGGCAGTTGAACTGTGAGGAAACCATCCACCCTTCGCCGACGCTAAAAGGGCCAGGTATCGGAGCCTCACGGTTATCGATGGCGCGACTTGCGCACGTGCGCCACAGCTCTCTCGCTGAAGCATCGATCAAAGCGGATTGAGAGAACAAAAAGTCCTGGTGCAATTTTTGACTGAGGGCACGCGTCGCCTCGAAGCCATTGGCCTCGAGGAACATCTTCTGGAGGTCCCGGCGAAGGTTCTCGGCGTTCACGAGATCATTCGGGACGATCCGATCGACGTAGGCCTGGATCTGCTCGTCGTAGCACTGCTTCTCGTCGACCTGCCCATAGCAACTCGTCACGATTTTGAGCGGCTCGGTTTGCTTCGACAGTGCGTCGTAGAACTCCGAGAGGCGCTGGTAGTAGAGTTGGTTCTCGCGCGCGACCTTGATGTGCTCAACAACCTGACGGCTAAACGTCGGTTCAAGCTTCGACTTGAACGCGAGGACCTGCGCACTGGTACGCAGCTGGGCACAGCCATCGACGTGATTGAGCTTCGCTTCGATCACTGCCTGATTGAGAATGCGATCAAGCCCTTCACGTAAACAGCGGCGGGACTTGATGTCGACGGAGAACGGAAAGAGAGATTCCGCCAGCGGCTTCGTGGTATTACTGGCGATGGGCTTCTGGTCACACTCAAGCGCCGTGCGGAAGAGCTCCGGCGCGAGCAGAGTGCCAACGTCTTTTTCAAACTGGTCGAAGAGCCCCGGGGTATCGTACTCGAGCTGATCGAAAGCCACTTCTTTTAGGTGCGTGTAGATGAGCGCCGGAACTTTCTTCTTGGTCGTTTCTCCGGAGTACCGGTAGTACGCGGCCGTGTCGGCGAAGTGCTCGGCCGGACTGGTGCGCGCGTAGCTGCGTACGAACTGGTTGTCGGTGAGCGTCGTCGACCACTCGTTCACCGTGCGGCGGTTGGCTTCATCGAAGTATTCCTTGAGGGTCCACTGGCCCTCGGCTTTCCAGCGGCCAACCTGAGAATAGTAGCTGCCGCCGTTCTCACGGCCCAGCTTGTAGTCAATCTGGTGGGCGATCTCATGGGTGACACCCTCGTAGATGAAGCCCTTGTCCTGGTCCCCCCAGAAGCTCAGACACCCATCGTTGAGGATGATGTAGCCGTTCGACCAGGCGAGGCCACAGACCCCGGCGCCCATGCCCTCGATCTCGGACTTCTTCGGAATGCGCTGGACCTCCTTCATGATCGGGAGGGTCTTGAACGGCGTCGTGAGCGCGTGGCTCATGCGCCAGAAGGCGTAGAGCTCGTCGCGCGTGAAGAGGTAGTCCGAGAGCGGGTAGGTCTTCCCGTTGTAGAAGCCCGCGGCGGAGCTCTTCTGCTCGTAGATCTTATTCTTGAGCGACAGGAAGTAGCCCATCTTCAGGTACCACAGGTAGCTCGCCCAGCCCTCGAGGCCATCTGTGCTCTTGTAGACCGCGTTCACGACGCAGACGGCGTCCCGGCACTGACTGTAGTCGACGCCGTTCGGGTTATTGAGGTCCCCGATCTCCTCGCCCATCGCCTTGAGGAACTTCGCCTGGGGCACCGGAAGCGTGCGCAGGTCGAGGTGCCGCCAGCGGCCCGAGATCTTGGGCCCGGTGTTGAGCTGACTCTCGTAGTGCAGGGCCTCGCGCTTCACTTCCTCGACGCTGAAGAGGTCACTGCGGCAAGATGCGTTTCCGCCGCCGGCGGCCGGAAGCCGCGCGGAGCTGAAGCTCTTGCGTGCCGCGAGCCAGTGGTCGGCCACGAGGAGCGTCGGCTCCTTCGGGGCGCACGCCGCGAGAAGGAGGAGCGGCCAGAGTTTAGTTTTCAGCATGGTTTACCACCCGGATGACCTGGTCAGTATTGGGATCGTAGAGCACGCTCACACCTTCCGTTGGGCACGAGAGCTCCTTGAGCGCTCTCACGTGCGTCTCGGACTTCTGGAGCTCCTTGAACGTCGTGGCGCAGTCCTTGAACCTGTGGCGCCAGTACAAGAGCGACGCTTCCTCCGGAGAGGGATCACGGAAGCCCGCGGTGACGATGTCGTTCGTGACCTGGAACTTTTGATTGTCGGGGTAGACCAAGACCTCGGAGGCCTCGATGGGCTTCTCCACCCGCTCCGGCTCTCCCTTCTCGGTGATGAGCGCGGCCCTGGTGGTTTCGCCGAAGCGGATCGACTGGCTTCTCTCTCCGCACGCGAGTGCGAGAGTGAGCAGAACGGAGTAACGAAAAAGCATAAAGGCCCCCTTCGATAGTCCTATCGGAGGGAGCCGTGAAATGATTGACTAGATTCGGCGGGATTCTCGTGAATCCTTGAGCTTAGTCGATGACCGGACGGTAGATCTCGTTGAGCGTCGACATGTTAAAGCCCTTGCCGCCGGTGAACTTCGGAGCTGCGCCCTTCATCCAGATAAAGTCCGGACGGCCCTCGCTCAGCCAGGTCCCACCGATGATGGCGCCGCTGGCGTCGATCTCGAGTAGGTACTCGTAGAAGCGCGACAGGTAGTTCTGCTCCGGCGTCCCCGAGACCGGGTTCATCGACAGGTGCCCGCCGTCGGCGGTGATGCCCTCGGGGTCGAGCATGTACGACTCGTCTCCGTAGGTCATCTCGGTCTTCACCTTCAGAACCTTCACGGCGCCGATCGCGGCCTGCGCCGGCGTCGGCGTGACCTCGCCCAAGACTTCGACGTTGAAGCCGACGATCGGCTGGTTCCACACGTCGGCGAAGCGATCGACGTCCGCGACGAACCCGCGGTCCTGCAGACCGATGATGTTCGTGAGGGCCAAGTGGAACGAGCCCGGGTTCACGCCCTGGCACTCGAGCTTGTTCGCGTCGCGCGCCGGCGGCGGCGTCTGGATGCGGTCTTCGTCGTAGGCTTCGCCCGGAACTTTTCCGCGGGCCTTGCAGCGATCGCTCAGGCGCGTGTAGACCTTCGTCTCGTGCACCTCCGCGTAGTAGAAGCTCAAAAGCCCCTTCACGTCCGTCGACCCGAAGGGCACGACGACGCCGTCTTTGTTCTTGAGGTCCACGCGCTGGGGCTCGATGTGGCTGATGGCCGCGGCCGCCCACCCGTGGCAGATGCCCTCCCACCAGGCGTCCTTAGGTGTGTACTTCTTCATAACTTTGCGCGTGAACGGATAGCCGTACTGACCGTTGTAGATGTCGAACTTCTCCGCGGGCGAGAGGCGCTCGAGCTCGGCGCTCGTCATCGTCGACACTTCTTCCTTCGTGAGGAAGCGGTACTTAAAGTTTTCGGGGTTCGGTTCGGCGTTCCAGCGATAGGCGATGCCGCCGCGGTTCGAGGGCCAGAACGTATCCGACCACCCGAGGTGCACGTTCGTGAGCTTCGCCGCGAGCGGCAGCTTCGCGAAGTCGGCGACGATCGAGACGCCGGTCACCTTCTTGAGTTTGTTCGGATCGTTCGTCTTATCCCAGCGAGCGGCCTGGGCACTCGCCATCGAAAGGAAAACGGCCATTGGCACTAGAGCGCGCATGTGAACTCCCGGATCAGGTTTAGTTGAAACGGGGGTGTTATAGCGCAACATTGCTGCGCCGTGCAAAAATTAGCGCTTACGTGTAAAAACGTTAAAAGCTACTCACAAATCAGCTGGTTATGCTGTCTCTATCGCCAGGCTAATGATCCGCGTGAGCTTTTCCAGGTCCTCGTACGCCACATTGTGGAAGAGGGCAATCCGCAGTTGATTGCGCCCAAGCTTCCGGTAGGCATCGATGTCGATCGCCGCGTTCTGCGCGCGCAGGACCTTCGTGAGGTCCTCCACCTTAAACTTCTCACTCACGTCGATCGTCGCGACGGCCTGCGAGCGGTAGGATGGATCGCGCACGAAGGCCGAGAGGTAGGACTTCGCCTCGGCCCAGTCGTACATGAGTTTTGCCTTCCGGCGCGCCTCGGCCTGCACGGCCGCGTAACCGATGCGGTTCAAGAGCTTCATCTGTTCGTTCATCAAGAACAAGGTTCCGATGGCCGGCGTATTGTAGGTCT
>JBKHVY010000006.1:17558-27506 GCA_046569805.1 Bacteriovoracia bacterium
GGCGCGAGTTCTCGATCGCGTGCGACCACTTCATGACCTCCGGGACGTAGCGTGACTTCTCACTTCCGATGCGAAGCGCGCGCTCGATCGCCTTCGGCGAAAGGATCGCGACGTAGACGCCGCCGTCCGCGGCGAAGATCTTCTGCGGAGAAAAATAGAAAACATCCACGAGGTTAAAGTCGAGCGGAATCTGCCCTGCGCCCGAGGTCGCGTCCACGCTCATAAGCGCAGTTGGATCCTTGAGCTTAGGAACTGATCTAAGCTGCACGCCCGTCGACGTTTCGTTGAGCGTAGTGCACACGAAGTCGACGCCGTCTTCGTCGTGCGGATCGATCCCCTCCCCGTTTTCGACCTTAAACACTTTGGTTGAAATCCACGGGATAAGCTGGTGCGCCTTATGCCACTTGTCCGAGAACTCGCCGCACACGAAATGGCTCGATGATTTTTCCACGAGTCCCAGGCCAATCATATCCCACAGGAACGTCGCTCCACCGTTGCCGATCACGACCTCGTAGCCGTCGGGCAAGGAGAAGTAGGCCTTGAGACCTTCCTGGAACTCCCGCACGACGCTGCGGACAGCGTCCTTGCGATGGCTCGTGCCCATGAGTCTCTGGCCCGTCGCCGCGAGGTTCTCGAGGTGCGAGACGGGAACCACCGATGGGCCCACGCCGAAGCGCGGATCCCGGGGACGCAGCTCTTGGGGAACAACGAGATTCTCGAACATTGGGAACTCCTTAAAGCCATGGACGCCACATCATATTGCCATTCTTCGCGGCTTTTTGGGATACTTTTGAAGTCTAAAGGAAATCCATGACGCTCTACCGTTTCGTCCTCTCGCTGGCCCTGGCCCTGTGCCTACACTCTCCCGTGGTCCGTGCCGCCGATGAGTTAACGCAGAGATTCAGGAAGCTCGGTTTTCACGCAGGAACTCTCACCGAATTCACCAACGCCATCCAGGTCGATGATCAGGGAAGCACGGAACTCTTCACCTTCAATCCGCTGCTCGGCTTCTCGCTTGATGTCGAAATCAATCCAGAATGGACTTGGGTTCCGGAGATTAACTGGGTGCTTCCGCGCTCGGCCGGAAAAGGTGTGACAAAAAATCTCTTCATGCTCCGAAACGACGCCGTCTGGAAAGGTGCCGACTGGTGGCGCCTGCGCGTCGGCACATCCTTTATGGTGAATAACATCCGCGGAAGCGGCGGCACGCAGGTGCTTAACAACGGTGCCGGCACCTCGGAGTTCTACGTTCCCGGAGAAACGCGCACGGCGATCAACAATACCCTCGATCTCGGTGCCGAGCTTCTGGGTGATGACTTCGCCCTTCGCTTCCAGACGTACATCTACTCGCTCCTGAAGTCCGAGAGACGCCAGTGGAGCTACAGTCTAACCTTGAGCTACTACCATGACCTGGGGAACTGACATGAAACTTCTTTGGTTGATCCTCATTCCAAGTTTCGCGCAGGCCTTCACCTTGAACAACTCTATTGGTGCTCGTTTCGGGGAGAACTCCGTAAGTGTGCGTGTGGGCATCAACCCCACGCCTTGCGACAACATCGACCTCGACGAAGTCACCGGCATGCTCAGCGCAGCCATCAACGACTACTGGAACACCGTTCCCACTTCGCGCCTCAAGCTCACCGACGGTGGGAGCTACAACACCGCTGACGACGACTTTCACACGGGTGAGCTGTGCCTCACGGGCGGCATCTGTGGTGGAACTCCCGTGCCAGGAGTGAGCGACATCGTCGTCACGTGTAACAAGAATAGCTCAAACTTCACCGCCGGGTCGCTCCTGGCCCTCACGCTTCCAAACGTGATTCGCGGCAAAGACATCCGTGGTGCGGTTATTCTTCTCAACGACCTCTCGACCACCTTCGACCAACTCTCCTACGATAAGAAAGTCGCGGTCATCTCGCACGAGATTGGCCATGCCATTGGCCTGGGCCACAGTGAGGAGCGAGCGGCGCTCATGTACTACGCCGTGGTTCCACAGCGAAATTCCTTAGGACAAGATGACATCGATGGAGTCACCTACCTCTATCCCATGCAGTTCGATGTGTTCGGCGCAGGCTGCTTCCTCGGCAGTACCGCTGACACGCCGACGACGGGCGGCGGTAGCTTCTGGCCTACCGCCCTCCTAGGCCTGGTGCTCGCTCTCGTGCTGAAGTCTCGGTCTAAGAAATCGCGCGCAGCGAGTTTCCGCGCTTAGCACACTCGGCTTCGTAGGCCTCGAGCATCGCGCGCTCTTCGCTATTGAGAAGCTCCATGTCGATGAGGTTGTAATCGTAGCCCACGTTTGTTAGGGACTTAAACCGCAGCATCCCCTTGAACTCAGGGTGACGCTCAACGATGGCAATGTTCTCAAGCCGCACACCCGCAAACCCCGGCAGATAAATCCCGGGCTCGATGGAAACCACGTGCCCCTCCTTCATGGGAAGCTGGGACATGAGTGACAAGCGGACGCCGTCTTCATGCACATGGATGCCCACGCCATGGCCCGTACCGTGCGCGTAGTTGTAGCCGTGCTTTAGGAGTGGAGCGCGGCAGATGCCGTCGAGCACGATGCCTTTCGTTCCATCGGGAAAAACGCTATTGATACACTGTAAGAGCCCCTTCAACACGAGCGTATAGATTTTCTTATGCTCCGGATTCGCTTCACCTTTTGCCGAGGCGAAGAAAGTGCGCGTGGTGTCCGTCGCGAAGCCGCCGGTGAAGTAGCCACCGGAGTCTAAGAGAATCATGTCCGTGGGCTTAATAACGACCTCATCGGAAGGATTGCCGTAGTGGATGATGGAGCCGTTCGGGCCCACGCCTGCGATGGTGCCGAAGCTCAGCTCCTTTGAGCCTTGCTCTTCGTACTTCACCGTTGTCTCTTTCCACAGATCGAGTTCCGTAATGCGCTTGCCGGCCTTGATCGAATCCTTGACCCACTTGATGGTGTTAAAAATCGCCTTATCACTTTTCCGGAAGCTGCTTTCGAACTCGCGCAGTTCCGCAGGCTCCTTGATCGACATCCAGTCGATGAGCCCACCCGCTGCCTCCTTCAAGCGCTCCGGGTGCATCACAGACAGGAGCATGGTGAAGTCGGCGCAGTTTAGGAGTGCCGGATCGAAGCTCACTTCCTTAAGGAGGAGTGTGTTCTGCAATCGCGCCAGTTCCAGAGGGATCTGAGTATTTGGAACTTTGATCCACTCCACCCCTTCAACTTTCTGGGCCTCTTTGGAAAGCGGAGTTTCAGGAGTAATGAATACGTAGACCTTCCGCTTCGTGGCCAGTGCCTTGGCACGGAAACTCGACAGGTGCGGAAGATGGTAGCCGCGACAGTTCGTGAGCCAACTGATCTGGTCGAGAGCGGCGATGAAGATTCCTTGCTCTTCGGATTTGAAGATACTCGCTGTTTTTTCGAGTGTATCGCGGCCGCGATTCTCGCGCGGCACGAACTGGATTTCTTTGGGTGCTGCGACCGCGGCGAAGTCGACGACTTGCGCCCACTCTTCTTTGAGGAAGGCCTTAAGTGTGGTGACTTTCTGCAGGCGCTTGAAGAAACTCAGTGAAGTCCGATCGGCCTCGAGGCCTACATCGTTGAAGCCGAAGGATGTGACATCGCTAATGAGAGCTTGTGAGATCGAGGTGCCCTGGTCGCACTTTACGACGTCGACGAGAGCACTACTCACTTCCTGGTCGGCTTGCTCATGGTAGCGGCCGTCGACGTAGAGTCGGACTTTGCCTTGACGCGGAACCAAGAGTTCCGCAGTCGAGCCCGTAAAGCCGGAGAAGTAGAAGCGATGGCAGTCCTCAAGCGGCACGTATTCGTTAAGGTACACGTCGAAGCTCGAAACGTAGCACGCGTCGAGCTTTTCCTGCGTCATGAACTGCTGGAGTTTTTGGATGTTCTCTTTCACGGTTTGAGAGGACAGAGTGAGATTTTTTTTCATAGAATCATCCTTGTTTTATCAAATAAAAATTACCGCGACCGGGTGGCGAAGGGAAGGATTTTATGAGTGTGAAACCTCCAGTGTATTATGGTGAATACCTCCAACTGACGAAAATCCTTGATGCTCAAGCTCCGGAGTCGGCCAAGCGTGGGCCTGCTGCCCACGATGAAATGCTCTTCATCGTGATCCACCAGACGTACGAGCTGTGGTTCAAGCAAATCCTTCATGAACTCGGCTCCGTGAAGACTCTCCTTGCTCAAGTCCCGATGCCCTCGACGGCACTTTCGACCATCGTCGGCCGCCTTCAACGGGTCACGGAGATCCAGCGCATCTTGGTGGACCAGATCCGCGTGATCGAAACCATGACGTCGCTCGACTTCCTCGAGTTCCGCGACGACCTCCTCCCGGCGTCGGGCTTCCAGAGCCTTCAGTTTCGTCTCATCGAAGCGGGCCTGGGCGTCACTCCGAAGCACCGCATGGCCGTCGAGCATCAGTTCTTCCAATCCCGTCTTACGCCTGAGGACCGAGCTTCGCTTCAAGCCGCGGAAGCCGCACCCTCGATGTTTAGCCTCCTTGAGCAGTGGCTCGAGCGCATGCCCTTTGCCCATTTCTCAGACTGGGACTTCTGGGCGCAATATTCGTCCAAAGTCCAAAGCATGCTCGAGCGCGACCGCTTGACCATCGAAAATAACCCGACTCTTGAACCCCATGTGCGTCAGATGGAGCTTGCGAACCTCGCAGCAACTCGCACGAGCTTCATGACTCTCCTCGATGCCCGTCTGTGGCAAGAGGCGCAAGCAGAGGGCCGGGTGCGGTTGTCGCAAAAAGCGATGCTCAACGCACTCTTCATTCAGCTCTATCGCGACTGGCCCGCGCTCCAAATGCCTAAGCAGATTCTCACTCTTGCGGTTGAGATCGACGAGCTCATGACCACCTGGCGCTATCGCCATGCCATCATGGCCCAACGGATCCTCGGCTCCAAGATCGGCACCGGCGGCTCCTCTGGCAGTGACTATTTGAAGAAAACGACTGAACGCAACCGCGTCTTCACTGATTTCTTTAACCTTTCGACCTTCATCATTCCGAAGTCTGAGATTCCGGCGCTGCCCGAATCGCTCAAAACAGAAATGGGATTCTCCTATGAAGGAGCTTAAGCCGCTCTACTCGCGCTTTCTTGCCGCGAGGCCCAGTGAGCTGCACTTTGCGGCGCACTCCCATCACTTCTGGCCTGACGTTACTCGTGAGGCCCAGCTCAAAGTCTGGGACGACGCTGCTCGACTGAACGACCGCAAGTGGGAACACATCTTTGAGTCTATTGTACCAAGCGTTCAGCGGCACATCGCAAACATCCTTGGCCTCAAGCGCCCCGAGATGATCGCCCTGGCCCCCAACACGCACGATCTTTTGGTGTGACTCTTCTCGGAGCTCTTGCTGAGGCCTTCGCTTAAAATTCTCACTACCGATAGTGAGTTCCATTCGTTCACGCGGCAGCTTCACCGCTGGGAAGAAGCGCACACCCACTTGCAGATCACCCGCATTCCGACCAGTCCACTTCTCACGGATCGCACGACGTTCCTCGACGCATTCGCCGCTGAGTGCGCTCGTCATGATGTCATTTTCTTAAGTCAGGTCTTCTTTAACTCAGGCCTTGCCCTGAGTGACAACGAACTCGCGCAGCTCATTGCGCGCACTCCTGAGGATGTTATCATCGTGATCGACGGCTACCATGGCTTCGCCGCCATCCCTTCTGATCTTAGTGCTCACGAAGGCCGCGTCTTCTACCTGGGTGGCGGGTACAAGTACGCCCAGGCCGGAGAAGGCGTCGGTTTCATGGTGGTTCCAGAGGGAAATTGGCGTCCCGTGATCACCGGCTGGTTCGCTGAATACGCACAACTCTCTGCGCCCCGCGCCGGGGCCGTGGGCTTCTCCCGCGACGGTATGGCATTTTGGGGCGCGACCATGGACCCATCTGGATGGTATCGCTTCCAAGCGGTATGGGATCTCTTCGCTGAGCTAGGCCTTAGTGTTTCCGTAATCCACCAGCACATCCAAGAAATGCAGCAAGAGTTTCTCGCTCAGCTTTCAAAAGCGCCACATGCCTTCGAAGGCCTTAGGCCCTTGTTCACAAATCCCATAGGGCTTCATGGTCATTTCCTCACCTTCGAAGCCGCAAGCGAGGGCGAAGCGACGTCTCATCGTGAGACTTGGCTCAAGCAAGGCATCTACGTCGACCAACGGGGAGCACGCCTGCGCTTTGGATTTGGCTTGTACCACGACCGTACTGACGTCGCGGAGCTCTTTAAACGCCTAAGTCTGAGATAATAGGTCGGTTTTAAGGACTTCGAAAAATACCTAAAGTTCAAAGAAAACATGCCGATAGAGCACTCAACGGTCAATCAAACCAATTGAGGCAGTCGGGCATATGGGCATCAAATTCGGCAGTGTCATTCTCACTATCCTGTTTCTCTTCATCGCGAAAATTTCGTTTGAAGCGACGACAGACATGGGCCGAGCCACTGCTGACCGCGCACCCGCAAGCGTGACCTCCGTCAACGCCTCCATCGATCAAGACTACGCCATTCACATGAACGGTCCGCAGGGCCTGCGTAACTAAGTCAAAATCTCGCGTGCTCGCGCCTTAAACTGCACTCCTCGATCCACGTAGTTCTTAAACTGATCGAATGACGGATGCGCTGGGGAGAACACAAGGCTTCCTACGAGCTTCTGTGCTTTGACCCTCAAAAAGAGCCCCACGAGGTCGTGCGCCGCTTCGACTGAAAACTCTGCCGACAGCTCCTGCACCAAGCGCTCAGTGGTCATACCGATGGTGAAAATTTTTGTGATCCGTCCTTTGTAGCTCACGAGATCCGGAAGTAGTCGATCGGACTCATTGCGAAGCTTTCCTCCGACCACGAGATAGAGCGGCTCTCCTCCCTCGAACGCGGCCAGGGCCGTGCGCGTGGCTTCGCCATTGGTACTCTTCGCATCGTTATATACCTTGAGCCCATGGAAGTTCCCCACGAACTCGAGCCGGTGCTCAACACCAGCGAAGGTGTTAATGAACTCCTGAAACAACTGGTCCAAGTGGGGAATTCCAAGCAGCGAGAGTGCCTTCCAGGCACAGAAGTAGTTTGCCCGGTTGTGCCCACCGACCAGCACGCCTTTGGAGAAGTCAAAGCGCCGGAGGAAATCCTCCGGAAGCTGGGCCTTACTGAACTCATGCCGCTGGACCGGATAGCTCTTACTCCACTCGACCCAGGGCCCCGACTCCATACCGACGATCAGATCATCTTCTGCCGTAGAGTTCTTAAGGATCCGCAGCTTCGCGCGACCGTAGTCCTCGAGGCCCACGTATCTCTCAGAATGATTGAGCGTGAGATTCAACATCAGCGCAATCCGCGGATGAAAGGCGTCGATGGTTTCGAGCTGGAAGCTCGAGACTTCAATGACAGCAAACTCGAAGCTCTCTCCAGACATCACCGCGAGCGCCATCTCGCAGTAAGGCGTCCCGATGTTCCCGCCGCAGAAAACTTTTTTCCCCGCGAGCTTCAGCGCCTCGTAGATCATGGTGGTGGTTGTCGTCTTCCCGTTCGTCCCCGTGATCGCGATCACAGGCGTCTCCCGACAAACCCAGAAAGCGAGCTCGATCTCGGAGATGATTTTTACGCCACGGGCCCGGGCCTCGACGAGAACTTCGTGAGTGTCCGGGATCCCGGGAGAAATCACGATCAAATGAACCCCGGCAAAGAGCGAAGCCGCTTGAGACTGAGAATGGCAGTGAGATAGCGACAGGGTGCCCTTAAGCGGCTGCGCCCAGCTCTCAGGGGCCCCCTCGTTTACGGCGTGTGTCTCGACACCGAGGGCAGCCAAGAGTTTAACCGCCGCAATGCCGGACTTTCCCATACCAAATACGGCCGCGCGCTGGATGTTTTGCATCTCGATTGGTGTCTGCATGTGTGCTATACCCCAGGGCATGAATTTATCGGCCCGGTACCAGGACCAGGTGCGCTTTCTCCAAGCCTACCAGGACATCTGGAAAAACGAAATCATGCTGCAATACCCAAACTCCTTCGAAGGCTACCCGGAGGCGTGGATCGAAGAACTCCTGGGCTGGATCACCCCGGAGAAAACGCTACGCCTAACCTACGACGAGGGCTGGGACGAGCTCACAAAAGAGCTTCAGGAGTTCCACCAAGCGACTCAAGCCTTGAGTGCCTTTCCTAAGGCCCGTGCCCGTCTGCCGGTTCCTGCGAAGCCAGAGAGCTGGGTCAAGATCACACCCAAAAAGCAGCACGAGCTGGAACACCTCGCTCCCCTGCTCGCCGAGTTCATGCGCGAACATCGCTTGGATGACGTTGTTGATATCGGCGGGGGCCTGGGCCACTTGGCCCAGACCCTGGCGCATCACTACCACCTACCGGTCTTGAGCCTCGACATGGACAGCGAGCTCCAAACAGCGGGACTTCGTTGGCAGGTGCACAAGTGGCCCGACTCACGCTTTCCGGTTCGCTATCAAACTCATCGCATCGACCACGAGGATAGGGCCTTCACTGAGCTTCTCCGTCCCACCACACTCACGACGGGACTCCACACCTGTGGAGGACTCGCTGTGGCCCATCTGGCGGCGGCTGCCAAGGCGCGTGCGGGCCTGGCGAACATGGGCTGCTGCTACCATAAGCTCGAAGCGCGTGAGGTGAACCTCTCCAAAGATGCAAAAGCGAACCCACTCCCCTGGGGCCTTTACGCTTTGACGCTCGCCTCTGGTGCCCATCATAAGGTCAACCTCGCAGACATCACCTTTCGCAATCAAATGAAGCGCCATCGCTATGTGCTGCACTTTTTGCTTCACGACCACTTCGGTGTCACGACACCGGTGCGACTAGGGAACGCCGATCCGCAATCGTATCACGGTCCCTTCGCGACTTACGCTCGAGACCAGCTCTCGCGCCTGGGCCTAACCTACGCCGGGAGCGACGATTCACTGAATGCCTTCAGCGCTGATGAGACTAGGCAGAGGCTTGTTGATCGTATGCTCGCGGCGGCACTCGTGCGCGACCAATTCGGGCGCGTGCTCGAAAGCACGCTGCTTGTCGATCGAGCACTGTGGCTCGAAGAGAACGGCTTCCGAGTGCGACTCGTGGAATTGTTCGACGGAAAGATCTCTCCGCGAAACCTCCTGCTCCTCGCTTCCGCGACTTAGTTGAGGTGGAAGACTTCGCGCATCTCTTGGTTCAAGAGAGTCATCTTCTGATCGATCAACGGATGGTTCACGTCTTTCGGATCTAAGAGGTAATTCTCCGGGCCCAGGGGGCGAATCATGAGCTTTGTCTGCCACGTGTTATCGTGGGCCATGTTCACGTCTTGGCGATAGAGGTAGCGGTCGAGGACGTCTTTTGGGATGAAGTCCTGGATCGAATTGAAGTAGTGGTCGTTATAGATCTTCTTGCCACCGGCGAGGCGCGTGTAACCGCGGACGACGTAGTCAACGTACACAACGTCAGCTTCGAAGGCGTTGAACATGTACTCGAGGGCCTTGAGTGGAATGATTTCACCGCAGGTCGCGACGTCGATGTCAACGCGGAAAGTACAAATGCCTTCAGGGTCAGAGACGTCCGGATAGGTGTGCGTACAGATGTGCGACTTATCCAGGTGCATCTTCACCTTACTGCCGCCCTCGCCACCTTCCCAGCCACCACCAGCGATGTCGCTCATGAGGGTCATCGTCGAGGCGCCGACCGGATCGTAGTTCTGGATGCTTTCGTTGAGGATGTTGGCGTCGATGATGCGACAGATCTCACGAGCGATATCGCGGATCTTTTCCGCCGAGTACTTCTCGTCGATGTACTCCATGTAGGCCTGGCGCTGATCATCGTTCATGGCGATGTTAAAATCATAGAGATTAAAACTCAAAATCTTGGTCAAATTATTGAAGCCCGAGAGTTTAACTTTCTCTGTGATCGTAACCATCACTTAAACCTTTTGATGAAGAGGAATAAGCGGTTTTTATAGG
>JBKHVY010000007.1:0-26870 GCA_046569805.1 Bacteriovoracia bacterium
GGTGACGCGGTTCATGTGGCGATCGAGCAGCGCCTGCTCGTCGGCCGCCGTGAGATCGCGGTAGCGCGGGATGCGCTCGTAGTGATCGTGCGCGACGAGGTTGAAGACGTCTTCCTCGAGGTTCGCGCCGGTGCAGGAGATGGCGTGAACTTTACCTTGGCGAATCATCTCGGCGAGGGAAAGGCCAAGTTCTGCGGTGCTCATCGCACCGGCGAGGGTCACCATCATCTTGCCCCCGGACGCGAGGTGGGCTTCGTAGCCCTTCACCGCGTCCATCATGGCCGCCGCGTTGAAGTGACGGTAGTGATGGTTCATGAATGTTGAAATAGGACCTGTGGATTTTGACGTGCTCATGAAAGACCTCATGGGCTAAGCAGCTAGGAGGCCGCGGCTCGCTTCCGGAACGGGTTAGTGCCCTTCACTCCGGGTGCGAGCGCATTTCAACCTATCGGAGATCGGTGGTCAAGGGGGGGAAGGTGGACAATGCGAAGCTTCATGTGGTGAGCTTAGATCCTATGAAAAACCTCCTTTTTGTCCTTCTGTTTGCCTTCCCGTCTTTTGCTGCCGAGTGGCCTAACCTCAATCCGCTCGAGCGTCGGGTTCGGCTCTCGGAGCTTACAGCAAAACCTTGGAACGGCGTAGCTAACGAGTCGAAATCTAAAGATTTGAAAGGTTGCGTGGTCTCAGAGGTCACCCTCAACGTGCAATCGAAAGATGGGGAGAGTTGGGATTTTACTTTTGACCTCGTTCGCCCGGCCGCCGCTAAGAAATCAGCCTTGGTGATGGTGTTGCCGACCATCGAGCGGATTACTCCTTTGGAGCCCACCATCGCCTACCAGCTCTGCAAAGCGAACTACGCTGTCGCCGTGATTGATGCTAACGACAATTCACAACCTGAGAAACTTCCGGCGTGGGGCCACGAAGACGTGGTGCTAAAGAAAACGATTCAGACCATCCGAACGATCATGGATTGGGCCCAGGCCGATGCGCGCTTCTTCAAGACAAAGATCGGACTCTTCGGACATAGTCTGGGAGGCATCACGGCGTCACTCATGGCCGGTGTTGAACCTCAGCGCTTGAAAGCTGTCATCGTCGCTGTGGGAGCGGGAAATATGCCCGGTATCCTCACGAACAGTATCTACCCCCGCGTGGCCCTTCTGCGCTGGCGCCGCTTCGCGGCCCTCCGGAACATCTCCTCGGATGACTACGAGGCCGAGCTCCAGAAGAACTTGCGCTACGATCCGCTGATGTTCGCGAGCCGCGTGAAGACCGAGAGTCTTTACTTCGTCATGGCCGCTTGGGACCAGAGCGTACCTTACGAGTACCAGCTCCAGACCTACCTGGCGTTTGGGTCACCGGAGTACCACTTGTTCTCGCCCGGTACGCACATCGACGGGCTGGTCCGACTGGCCACCATCGACTTTGATAAAGTTGTTGGTTTTCTGGATTCGCGCCTTAAGTAGTTAAGCGCTCTGAGTTTTCTCAAGCTCCGGCATCGGTAAATCGGTGGTGTCTTTTTCAGAGCCCATCACCACACTGGTGTAAACTCGAGTGACGCCGGCCAGAGACTTGATTCCTTGGTTCACAATCTGATCGAGGTGCCGTGAATTGATCGCCCGGATCTTGAGCAAGTAGTCGTACTCGCCAGTCACCTGATGGCACTCTTGAATCTCTGCGAGTGCTTTGATGCGCTTTAAGAAGCTCGCTCGGTGCGTGGGCTTCTCGAGGCTCACCGACACGAACGCGAGAATGTCGAGCCCTAAAGCTTCAGGGTCGATGATCGCCTTGTAGCCACGAATGATTTTCTTTTCTTCTAATCTGCGAATGCGATCCATCAGCCCCGGCGCTGATAGCCCGACCTTCGAGGCCAGTTCGGCCCACGTCGCACGTCCTTTTTTCATCAGTTCACTGATAACAGCGAAATCCAGAGAATCCATTATCCTAAGAATTCACCACACTTAAGCTAATAAAATAAGATAAAAATACATTTTTATTTAATATTATAATGTTGCACAGAGTAATAAATATCTAAAAACTAGGTGTTGCATGGAGGTTAGGCGTGCGGATGATGTCAAAAAACCGTCGCAAGCTCTTTCCCTTTCCCTCTAGGGTGCGCTGCGTTTTTTAAATATAAATTCGCCCCGACGAAAAACTAGACAACCTAAAAGGCCTGGGTAAGACTATCTTCATCACACGAATTCCCAAAGCAGGATGCCGTTAAGACCGTGCGATACACACACCGACCATCGAGAGGACCTGTTCATGAAACTCGTTCGTTTATACATCCAAGGTTTCAAATCCTTTAAAGATCGCACCACCATCGAGTTCGACGATGGCATCACAGGAATCGTAGGCCCTAACGGCTGCGGGAAGTCCAACATCGTTGATGCTCTCTTCTGGGTCATGGGTGAGCAGTCCGCCAAGCACTTGCGCGGAACGAACATGAAGGACCTCATCTTCGCCGGATCCTCGAAGTACTCACCCGCGAGCTTCGCCGAGGTGACTCTCGTCCTCGAGAATACCAACGGGAAGCACATCCACATTAACGGTGCCGTGGCGAGACCTGCGGAGATTCAACTCACGCGTAAACTCTACCGTAACGGTGAGACCGAGTATCGGATCAACAACGAGCCCGCGCGCCTTAAGGACATCCACGAAGTCTTCATGGACACGGGTGCCGGTGCGAAGTCGTACTCGATCATCGCACAGGGTGAGATCAATAAGCTCGTTCAGGCGAAGCCAGAAGAGCGTCGGACGATGATCGAAGAGGTCGCTGGCATCACGAAGTTCAAGCTCCGCAAGCGCGACTCTCTGAAGAAGATCGAACAGACGCAGATGAACCTTGCTCGCCTCGAAGATCTCCAGCAAGAGATCTACAAGAACCTCAAGGTTCTCGAAAAACAAGCAGAGAAAGCTGAGCGCGCACGGAATCTCCGGGAGCGCATTAAGCGCTACGAATTGATCTCAGACTCCCACAAGGAACTCGAGTTCCTCCAAGATTGGACGAACGCGGATAAGATTCTCGAAGCGCGCAAGATCGAGATGGAACAGTTGTCACTTCGTCGTCAGCAGCTCGATCTTCTCCTTGAAGATGAGCGCGTCCAGAAGGCCGATGCGATGGACAAGATCAACGAAGCCCAGCAGGACTTCAATGATCACTCGCGCCAGCTTGCCGCCTCCGAAGAACGCATGAAGCATTTGAAGCGTGCGATCTCCGAGAAAGAGAAGTTGATTACGAACCGAACAAAAGAAAACGAAGAACTTGCAGTTGATATTGAGGATAGGTCGAGGCGCTTGGAAGAGCTCAGCACACAGCTTTCTGAGTTAGAAGGAACTGACTACGGCGCCATGGACTTTTCAGAGCTCGAGGAACGCACTGAGCTCCTCAAGCAGCAGTTGCTCGATCTCGAAGAAGAACTCCAGCAAGCACGTCGGCAGGCCGTATCGGCGAAAGACGAACTTGCGGCCCTCGACCAGCAGCAGTTCCGTAACACCTCGAAGCTCGAAGAGTACGCGCGTCTCCTCCAGGACACGGCGACCGAGATCGAAGTCCTCGAGAAGCAGGACTCATCTTCTCGCGACGAACTGATCCGCGAGCGCGAGCGCTACGCCGAAGCTAAGGCACGTCTCGATGCGGTTATGGCAGAGCTCCCGACGGCGAAGTCTGCTCTCGAGGCCCTCGGCCAACAGACGAAGGCCGTTGATGCGGATGTTCGTATACTCCAGCGCGACGTGATTCAAACAGAGAGTAAGCGGGACTCGTTGATCGCGATGAACCAGCAGGCCGAAGGTAAGAAGCTCGGCGCTCAAGAGCTCGTCCGTCGTCATCCTACGGGCGGCATCGAAGTCCTCGGGCGCTTGGTCCAGTGCGAAGAAGGCTACGCCACGGCGGTTGAGGAACTCTTGGGTGAGGCGCTGGATAGCGTGCTCATCGCCGGCGGCAAAGATATCGTCGCGAGCCTCGGGAAGGAGTTCAACCTCACGGCCGACATCATCTTGGCGATGGATGAGAGCGTGTCGCCGGAGTCCGAAGAGCGCTTGAAGCTGACGCTCGAAGGACTTAAGCCCTTGAGTGAAGTCGTGAAAGCTTCTGACGCAGCTTTCGAAGTTGCACTGCAACGACTCCTTAACGGTTTCTACGTTGCCGCGAACCTTACTGAAGAAACGGCAGCTCAGCTCAATCCTGCGATTGGTTTCAAGGGCATCGTTTCGCAAGACGGAAAGACCTTCATCCGTAAGGCATTTAACACTGTGACGTACGGTCTTCGTCGGACAGCCGATGCCGATCAGGTGATGGGTGTGGTCGAGCGTAACGGCTTGATCGAGAAGATGACCGTTGAGCTCGCCGAGAAAAAACAAAACCTCACTCAGCTCGAAGCGCAGCTCGTTTCGTTAGAGAGCCAACTATCAGATCAGCGGACTCAGGTCGACCTCCTGACGTCGCGCAGCCAGGAAGTCGCGACGGCGCACGCGGGCCTTAAGGCCAGCCTCGACTCGAAAGAGAAGACTTTCGGCACGAGCTCGTCGCGCCTCGAAGTACTCCAAGCACGTAAGCTCGAGACCTCGAACCTGCGCCTGACGCTCCTCGAGACAGAAGAGAAGATTGCCCGTGACCGCAAAGCCGTCGCCGAGCGCACCGAGAACAGCAGCTCCATCACGCAAGAGCTTGAGTCTCGACACATCGACCTGAAGATTAGCTTTGAGAACGAGCGTGACGAGTTGCTCGAGCTCAAGGTGAAGGCCCAGTCCTACGAACAGCAGCTCAAGTCTCTGCGCTCGCAGATCGCGGACACGGAAGCTCAGCTCGAGCGCCTGCACCAGAAAGCGGAAATGAATAAGCTCCAGCTGGAGCAAGCCGAAGAAGAGATGCAGACGGCGGAAACAGAAATTTCTCAGGGTGAGGATGAGAACCGCAACCTTGCGGAACAACTCGCTGATAAAGAACAGTTCCTGAGCCTTCTGAAGGACCAGTTCTCGCAGATCCTTCTCGGCATGCAGGACAAAGAAACCGAACTCAAGGAAGCCACCGCTCGCTTGAATAAGCTTGAGAAAGAGAACGTTGAACTCGAGCTGCGCCAGCAGCAGATCCTCAGCGAAGAAGAGATTCTTGTTAAGAATGCGTTCGAGAAACATCGGGTAGATCTTCGCCATGTGATCATGCAGCACCTCGAGCTCTCATCGGACCAGGTCCAGGGCCTAGCTGACCTTTCGAGCATGTTCTTTATGGAAGGCGAGGACGGGCAAGTCACGATTGAGCGCGAAGAGTATGAGTTCCAGAAGCGCTTCCCGGCTGAGCTTCGCGACTACCGCGAGAAGCTCAAGGAGTGCCGGACGGAGTTCAACCGCCTTGGTGAGATTAACTGGCAAGCGATCGAAGACTACGACCGTCAGAAGCTCCGCCACGACTTCCTGAAGTCTCAAGAAGAAGAGCTGAAGAAGAGCCTCGGCGATCTCCTCCTGGCGATCCAGCACATCGACGAGAAGTCTCGTGAGCGCTTCAAAGAAGCCTTCCACGAGGTTAATGAGCGCTTCAGTAAGGTCTTCCCGATCATTTTCGGCGGCGGCTCTGCGCGTTTGGACATGACCGGCGACGTCGATTCTCCAGACGCCGGTGTCGACATCATCGCTCAGCCACCTGGGAAGAAGATGCAGTCGATCACACTGATGTCAGGTGGTGAGAAGGCCATGACTGCCGTTTCCCTGATCTTCTCGATCTTCCTCGTGAAGCCTTCGCCGTTCTGTTTGTTGGATGAGGTCGACGCACCTCTTGACGACGCGAACGTGGGTCGCTTCAACGAACTTCTTCGTGAGATGAGCTCGGAGACGCAGTTTATTTTGATTACACACAATAAGAAAACAATGGAGCTCAACGACACGCTTTACGGCGTGACGATGCAAGAGCCTGGAGTCTCGAAAGCGGTTTCGGTTCAACTCCACTGATGGTTGGTGGGGGGGTGGGCCCAGGATGTGGCGGCACCCCTCTCCTTTTTAAGGATCTGCCCGAATGAAAACACTTCTTCTCCTCGTGTTCCTCTCAGTCACGGCCAGAGCTAACGATTTCCTCCCGAACTCTTTTTCTGCCGACTACGAGCAGAGCTTTCTGAGCTCGGTTAACGGGAAGACAAAAAAATCTTTTGGCCGCGTCGACTACAAGTTCCCCAAGCACATCCGCTTCGAGGCCGTGAGCCCGGATCCGTCGACCTTCGTGGCAAATCCGCGCACGAGCTGGTTCTACACGCCTCCCTTCATCGAAGGCGAGGAGGGAACGGTCGTCATTCAGCGCTCAGAAGATCTCGTTTACACTAAGTTTTTTGACTCCCTCAAGAACGGAGCACAGTCGAACAAGGCCTACACGGTAAAGTTCGAGAAAACGAACCTCGTCCTCAAGTTCTCGCCAGCACTTCAAAAAGATCTGCAGATGGATCAGGTGATCCTGACCACCAAATCCGGTCTTGCGGCCGAGGCCAAGTCCCTGGGACAGTTCAAGTCTCTTGAGCTTTTTCACTCGAACGGAAAGCGCGTGACGTTGAAGCTCCTCTCGTTCAAGGTGAACCCAACGCTTGCCGCCGATCACTTCGAGTTCAAGATCCCGGCGAAGACGAAAGTCAGCACTGGAAAATAACTAGTTCTGGCGTGCAAGCATCTGGTCAACGCGCTCGAGGTCTCGGCGGACTTTCACGCTGTGGCCGTTCCAGTAGCGTTTTTTTAGTTCATCCCAGAAGCGATCATAGCGCTGGTAGCGTTCCCAGGTCGCTACTTCGTCGACGCCACGGTCCATGTCCGTTGGATAGATGTCGATTTCCGGAACCCGTCCGCGCTTAAGCGATAGGTCGACGATGGCCGCCATCCAGGGAGCGCCTCGGTTTCCCATGTCGAGGCACCCGACGCTTCCGCCGTTTCCGTGAATCTTGATGTCGCCACCTTTATTACCCACCGGAACGTTAAGGTCGCCGAGAAGTGCAGAGCGCTGCGACCAATTCTCGTAATCCACGTGGACGGCCGTGAAGTAGCGACTGCCTGGGTTCACGTTCGTCAATCTGTAGCGTGCTTCCGGAACCTGGTAGTCGCCTTGCTTCGTCTTCGGTCCCGGGAGACCGCTGAAGTAGTCGACGGGCATTTGCTTAAACTCGTACCACTGGCCCGACTTGTCTTGGAGCTCAACCTGAACGACGGCCTTCGTCGTGAAGTTGAGCTCGAGGAATTCCATGCAGACGTACTTCGTCGGATCGGGGTCCACGAGGCACTCCAGGTCCTTTGAGCGCCGCCTGAGGAGACTGTCAGCGCTGAAGTCCTGTGGGTTATTTCTTAGCCGTGCTTGGTATCCCGATATCTCTTCCTCGAGGGCCCGTCGCTTTTCCGCAAGGCCCGGGAACTTGATCACCTGCATGTGGATCGGAGGAATGATCTGCGGCACACGGAGGCAGTTAATCTCAGCGCTCAGCTTATGCGCTCGGATGAACATTTCCATCTCCGCACAGACCAGCTCCTTTGACTTTGCAAGCGCTTGATTCACGATCGCCTGGGGTGCGTCTACGGAGCGCAGAACGTCGTCGTTCACGATGCGTTCGACGTCGCCGATCAAGTCCTGGAGTCGTTCGCCGAGGACATCCGGTACGCACTCGAGGCAGCCACCGGTCGCCATCGGCTCTCCGTCGAGCTCACGGGTGGCAAGTTCTAACTCAGGATCTGCTGCTGTGCTTGTGACAACGATCTCATCCCTCGGCCCAGGATCAGGGCCTCGCGTAGTAGAAGTTGTTGCGCCCGAGCTCGCAGATGTCGCAGGAACACTTACAGCGGTGGTCGATCCTGGCGTTGACGTCGGTGGTCCATAGCGATCCGGCTGAGACGCGAAGATCGCTCTGTGGAGATCCCAGGGATCTTGGGCCCAGGAAATTTGGGTAAGCAAAATAGTAATGATAATAAACCGCATGGGTTACGTATCGGCGATACCCGACAAAACTTGATGGGCTAGAGGACTTTCGAGGGGTTAGTGAAGAGTTCCTCAATCCTTTGCGCCATCTGCGCCCCGTGGGCACCGTCGATGATTCGGTGGTCGAAGGTACAGCAGAAGCTCACGCGCTTCTACGCCTGGCGCGTGGCCCACGATTTCCACCACCGGCACACGCAAGTGCGGAAGGTGGACCCGGACTGGCCTGAGCTTCTCCACCTCCCGCATCACGTGGTACCGAGCATTCCGTGGTACCACCTGCGTGCCGCGACCGAGGACATCCGTTCCTCAGCGCCGTCACTCGTGACGGAGCGACACTGGTGCCTTACGACGATGCGGGAGAGTTGGGCCGCGAGTTCTCTAGAGCAAGTTGCTCCGGGCCAGCATCGCCTAACTCCTCGGCGTTAGAGTTTTCCTCGAACAAGCGTTCGAATTCTTCGTCACTCAACTCAATCACCGAACGCTCGAGGAGAGTGGTGAGCTCTCCGTTATCAAAGATCTCCGTATCTAAGTGAAGAATCTTCGGTAGATCTGGTAGGTTCTTTTTCGTTGTATCGCGCATTGTTTCTCCAATTTTAAAGATCCATCCGTGGATCAAGTATGATCGTCCGTGAGGCTAGAAGCCGGTATTGAGTGAAAGAATGAGACCGAAGGTGGCGACCATGATCATCGTGTAGCTCATAAGAGAAAGTGCGCTCATTTGGGCTCCTTAAGATAAGTCCCGGCGATTTTCATGACCGCCGGTTGAGTTGAGATATAGACGCCCTAAGAGAGTTGGGGGGAGATCCGATCTCTTAGGGCGTGTAAAGATGGCCACCGGGTGGGTTAGGGTAGGGTGGAGGCCATCCTCTGTCTGGAACGGGTTATGCAGCAACTTGCGATATGAGATCTTCTGCACTCCAGCGTTCGGCAAATGTAAAATGCAGAACGTTCTGGTGGTTCTCAGTGAGTGATGAGAGACAAGTATCCAGTTCGCAATCCACGAATTCGCAATTTTGAACGGAACTTGCACCCCATGTGCAATCGATAAACGTGCAATTGTCGAATGAACAGTCGTAAAGGTGCGAAAACTCGAATCGGCATTGCTTAAAGATGCAGTTTTGAAATTTCACAGACTTGAAGTTGCAAGCGTAAAACACACAAGAGGAGAAAACCACTGTAGTGTAAGTACTTGATTGTACAGTGGAGCCAGCTAAGGCTTGTGACGTGATTTCGAGAGAGCCCAACCGTTCTTCCTGGATCAATTGGTGCTGCTCAAAGTGAGTGATTTCCATTCCTTCGGTCACGGTGCGCATGATTTTCTCCCCCGTTTATTGGGTCTTGCGTGTTCCTGAGTGCAATCGTATGACAAATTGCGCATCGAGTCAATGCAAAATATTCCTTCATGCAATTTTATTTCAATCCGATAAGAAATGCGTAGGGTTAGCTTATGCCCTCAAAGCCACTGGAGACCCCATGATTAACTTTAGTGCTGATTTTCTTGAGAACTTCCTCGCTGTCACTCGAAAGTACATGCAGCTGCGCGGAGGACTCACGCAAAAAGATCTCTCTGAGATGACTGGGGTGGGCATCTCTACGATGAGTCGTTTTTTAAATCTCAAAACAGCGAACGTCGACGAGCAACTCGTTGCCAACATCATCGCCACCCTCGCGATTCCTCTTCACGAAGTGATCGACGGCGTCGCAGAAGATTCGACTGATACTTTCAAGCGCCTCGTGCAGTTCTACAAAGACCAGAAGGCGAGCGCCGAGGCCTCCGAAGAGACAACTCAGGCCGGTGCAGCCTCCACCGGCGAAGACCGGGCGAAGCAGAAAACGGCGGCGACGATAAACATCGGTGGAAAAAAAACCACGATGCCCTTCGGAGAAGCGACCGGAGCCTCCGCGGGCCAGGCCACGCGAACGGTCGAGGTTTCCATCCGAGAAAAGCTCCAGACCCTTTCACCGCGGCAGAAGGCCTACATCACGGACTTCCTAGACCTCGAGATCGCAGACCGGGACCTCATCGTCGACCTAGGAGATGCCGTGTTCCGTTACGTCCGCCAACGAAATGTGAGTTTCTAGTGCTCGCAGGTCTTCTCCTAGGCATCGTCCTTTCAGCGACAGCAGCACCAAAGGAATTGGAAGTCTGGTTTCTTTCCCCTCCGTCAACGTCTCGCTGGGAGCACCTCCTGGCGCCCAAGCTTTCGATGCGACATCTGCTGGCACAAGCGTGTGAACCGGTGGGTGACTTTTGCTTCGATTCGCGCCTCGGCTTGTATCCCAAAGCGAGAGTTCCGGAGAAGGAATTTGCTCCACCCCCCATCGACGAGGGCCTTCCGCAGCTTCCAACGGCCACGAGCCTTGATCGGAAACTCGTGAACTGTGACGCTCAATACGCTTTTGATATTTTCTGCGGTCGGGCGAAGCGTGAAGAGCCGGTATCCGACGGAGGATCCTTCGAGATCTGGATCGACGTGAGCTCTTCCATGCGTGCGATGGATCCTGAGTCGAAAGACGGCGGGTGCTTTCGTTCGCAGCTCGTAACCAAGATGCGCAGCAGCTGCAAGGTCGGCACACTAACCGTGAAGGGCTTCGACACTTCTCTTCGTGATCTCGGGTCTGCCGAGGGGGCCTGTGTAAACCAAGGCATGAACAACGCGAAACGGCTGATGGAGTGGATGGAAGAATCGAAGGCCCAGAAAATTCTGTTGATCACGGACGTCTACGAATACCAGGCGGAGCTGGCGCAGTTTCTCGAAGCGAAGGTGGCCAAGATCCGCGGCGACCGCGGAAGTTTTCCGGCTGCACAAATGTTGGACTACGCAACAGAACTGGCCAAGGCGTGTGAGTAGATCCTAGCATTCCAATCTATGTGGGATCACCTAATCATCTGGTCGGGCCGAGAGTTCAGTCACCTCCCGTGGCGGACTCAACGGACTCTCTATCGAACGCTTGTCTCCGAAATCATGCTCCAGCAGACTACGGTTTCCACTGTGCTCCAGCACTTCGAGCGCTTTCTCACGCAGTTCCCAGCGCTTGAAACTCTTGCACGCGCCAGTGAGGAGGAAATGCTCATCGCGTGGAAGGGCCTGGGGTACTACCGCCGTGCCAAGAATTTAAAGAGGATCGCCGAAGTTCTTTTCAGTGACTGGAACGGAGAGTTTCCGGAGCAGCTCGCGGATCTCCAGAAAATCTCCGGCATTGGTCCCTATACTGCTAATGCGCTCATCGCCATCGGCATGGATCGACCGGGCCTTGCCGTCGATGCTAACCTTGAACGAGTTCTCGCCCGTATCTACGGGCTCAAGACGCCAAAGGGGCCTAGGCTTCAGAAGCAGATCTCACAGCTCTTCGCCGAGAAAAAAATTCTCCCCGAGCGCCACCTCTCATTTCGTGCGTTAAATGAAGCGCTGATGGACCTCGGGCGTTCGATCTGCCGTGCGAACCGTGCTGCCTGTGAGATCTGTCCCGTGAAGAAAAACTGCAAGGCCTTCTCCTCCGGTGACCCTTTGCAGTTCCCGGTGTCTCAGGAAGTAACTAAGTCTAAGTCGGTCGAATACAATCTCTCACTCCTGCGCGTCGTTGTTCGGAAAGGACATCAGGTTCTTGCTTATCAGAAGGCGGACACAGAATGGCTCGCAGGCCAGTGGGAGCTTCCAACGTTTGTTGTTGCAACGGATGATGCAGCTTTTAAGCAGTATCCTGAGCTACCGCTTCCTCTTTCGGTTGAGGGGCTCCCTTCTGTTAAAACAGGAATTACGAAATACTCGATTACGAACTACGTGGTGGAGCTTTCGGAGTCGGAGTGGAAGAACTGGAAGACGAGTCTCAGCACTCAATGGAGAGCGGCTACCGGGACCGAAGGCAACCTCTCCACGGCCAGTCATAAGAGTTTGGAGAAAACAAAAAACCGAGAAAAGGGATAAGCCGGATTCTGTTTTCGATCATCATTCCTCTAGGCCCCGAGTTACCCAGGGGCTCCAGCACTCTACCCGTGAACATCGGCCAAGCGGGCCTCAGGCGTTCACCTATGTGAGCTTGCACCTCGTAGAGTTTACCTGGTTTCACTACGCACTTCTTTCGAAGCCATACATACTTTCTGTTGCACTTGTCCTCACCTCACGATGGGCGGGCGTTACCCGCTACGATGCTTTGTGGTGTCCGGACTTTCCTCCCGGGGTTGCCCCCCAGCGATGATCCCCTTTTCTCGGTGTTTGGGTTATAGACCCTGTGCTCTTAGCCGGCAACAGTCTTGTAGGGGAGGACGAGTCTTCCACAACTTGGACACGACTTGAGCATCCCGAGCGTGTCGACTTCTGACTCGAAGACCTTCGACACGGCGGCTCTACAGAACTGGCACTTAAGGCCCTCGAGCCGAGTGAACACACCATGGACTGGGTTTTTAGCAGCTATTTTTCTATAGGCCTGTTGCCAGTCACTCGGGAGCTCAAGAAAAGTCGCCTCGGCACGCTTCGAGACTTGATCACACTTGAGCTGCAGCAAGCTAATGGCCGTATTGATTTCTAGTCGCAGTTCATCCACAGTCTTTTGGAAGCCCGCCAGGAAGGTTTTGTGGCCCTCGATTTCAAGTTCTAGCTCTTGTTGCTTGATGAGAAGTTGCAGACCTTCTTCATCAAGCTTTTCCTTCGCTTCCGGGCTCAGACGAGCCGCCAGACGGCGATCGAGTTCGGCGATGTTATGCTCTAAAGTACGCATGTCGGATACTCGCTGCCCTAGGAGCTCCTTCCGGTCACTTAGCTCGGACTCACGGCGCTTTAGTCGAGTAAGCTCATCGTGCATCGCTGCCCGGTATCCAGCCGCTTCTCGCGAGAGAGAATCAAATTCGCGCAAACGGAAAAATTCTTCTACTTCAGCCATTGGTTACCTTAGAATCAGACCGATAAGAGATAAACATGAACTCCAAAATCCTATCCTACAAACAGCTCGAATTGGCCAATGCTCTGGAGGCCGCTCGCGATAAAAAAATTTTCGCAGTGGTTGATAGCCGTGTGAAGAATCTCCTGCCGCAGTGGCTCCAGTTCTCTGCGGAAGTATTTTGGTTAACCAAACCTGAAACTCAAAAAAACCTAGAAACATTTGATGAGGCGACGAGCCACTTTCTCCAGCAAGGCATTAATCGTGACCATCACATTTTCGGGATTGGTGGCGGCGCGACCACAGATCTCGCGGGGTTCGTAGCGGCGACCCTCCACAGAGGAATCAAGTGGACTGCCGTTCCAACGACACTCATGGGGATGGTAGACGCAGCGATTGGCGGCAAGACAGCACTGAACACGAAGCACGGAAAAAACCTCCTTGGCGCATTCCATGCCCCTGAGGAGGTTTGGATTTGTACAGACTTTCTCCGGACTTTGCCCAGTCAGGACCTGGCTTCGGGCAAGGGCGAGATTGTGAAGTATGGAATCCTAGATAAGGGCATCTACGACTCCGTCATGGCGAGCAAGGTCGTCGGAGATGAGCTTGTCTTCCTCTGCGCCACCTATAAGCAGGAACTCGTTAAGCGGGACTTCCGTGAACAAGGTGAGCGCGCACATCTCAACTTAGGCCACACCCTAGGCCATGCCTTCGAGCACGTGCTAAAGATCCCCCATGGTATAGCCGTGGCGATGGGACTCAAATATATTCTCAGAGCCTTTGATGAGTCTGCAGCATACAACGACTATGTTAAGCTCGTACAAAAACTGGGGATCAACGAGGACGCCATCGACATAACGACGTACAAGAATTTCGACCGCGAACTCTTCTGGCAAGCCTTGGGCCACGACAAGAAGAGAACCTCAAGCGGGATGAACATTATTCTCGCAAGCAAGGTTGGTGAGCCGCGCATTGAGGCGACGACCCTTCAGAACCTCAAAAGTCGCCTGGAGGCGTTGAGTGACTTTAAAAATTGAGCCTGGGTGTTTTCGAGCTTTAGTGAAAATTCCGCGCTCAAAGTCACATGCAAATCGATACCTTATCTTGGCTGCTCGATCAAAGGCCAAGGTCACGATCTCGCATCTTCCAGAAAGTGATGACGTTCAGCTTTTACTATCGTGCTTAAAAAAAATTGGTCTCCGTGTTTCTCACCACAATGACTGTGTGACGGTAGAGGGAAGCTTTCCGGAATGCGAGGCGCCTAGCTCCGAAACGATTTACCTCGACGTAGGAGAGGGGGGCACGACGGCTCGCTTTCTTGCGGCCCTTCTTTCATCAGGAAGAGGTCGCTACGCCCTACAAACGCGAGGACGCCTGTCTCAGCGTCCGTGGGGAGAGCTAACGAATGCACTTCAACAAGCTGGCGCAAGTTTGACCTGGAAGGATCAGACTCTCTACGTCCAGGGTCCCCTAAGCTTCCAAAAGCTACCCACGACAATTTCAGCCGCTAGTACAACGCAGTTCGCCTCCGCGCTCCAGCTCGCCTTCCATGAGGATGGCTATCGAGTTGCCCCAGTCAATCTCGTCTCGTCTGGGCCATACTGGGAAATGACGAAGGTGGCTTGCAAGGAGATCAGTTCCTCTTCGCTCCTCGTTCCTCTGGACTGGAGTTCTGCGGCCTATCCGCTCGTGTTCGCCGCCGTTACGGGACAGACGCTTGAGATTCCGAGTCTCGTCCCCGACCAACAGGCCGATGCGATGATCTTTCACCTGCTCGCTCAGAGAGGCGCGGCTTCGAAGACAGCGAGGGGAGTCACCGGGGGGGGGCTCAAAGATCGCTCGCCGATCGATGCCTCTATCTCACAGTGCCCAGACCTATCGGTGGCGCTTGCTTACCTCTGCGCTTCTCTTCATGGCGTTTCCATCCTTCGAGATGTAAGTGTGCTAAGGCAGAAAGAAAGTGATCGCCTCGAGGCGATCATGGATTTACTCAAGCACTTCGGTATAGCGTCTGAATACTCGTCCGAGGGGGATTCCCTGAGGATCACAGGCCGCGAAATATTTCAACAAGAGCGAGTCGTTAGTGTGCCGGCAGATCATCGACTGGTAATGGTGGGGACGCTCTTTCTCATGAGCTTCGGAGGAGGAACGATTTCGCACCCAGAGGCGGTCGCGAAATCGTTCCCGAAATTCTTCGATCAAATTACTCGTGCACAAGAACCACAGTATCCCAAGAATTAATCATTCTTCCGGTCTTTGCCCCGTCGGACTTACTGATGGCCGAAACGGATACCATGTTCCCGGTGATGATGTTGCGATCAGCCGATTCGCGCTTGATCACAAAACTTCCAGGCGCCGATCCTCTGCCTGAGTTCATCACTGTCTCACGGACGAGTTTCGAGTCGTCGAGGGTTGTTCTGATGCACCCACCGGATGCGCGCGTGCCGAGTTTATCGTAGTTGGATTTCCCCGTAGCGTGGATCGCAATGCCGCCGACGATGAAGACAGCATTTGGCATCGGCGCCTTCCACGTGTACGACATGTAGTCGGTGTACATCTTATACGGACGGTAAAAACCATTCGGCGTCGTCGTCACGTACCTCTTGCCCGACGTGGAGGTCACCATTTCTTCTTTGCCGGTCGAAACTTTTGTCGAGAAGACCTGTGCCTCGTTTTCGTAGATCGTCATGGTCTGCGCACCGGGACCTTTTGCCGCTTTATTCACGACGATCACCACTCGGTGATTTTGCAGGAGATTTTTAAGAGCTGCGGCGCTAGGCGCTTTCATCTTATTCTGCGACAACTTCTCTACAGGAGTCATGCCAGCTGCCTCTGCCATCTCATCGGAGATGGGGTGGAGAAGCTCCTCCGCTTTTGCGGCGCCAGCTGTGGCGAGCGTTAGCATCATAGCGAGTACGGGTGTCATAATTTTCTTCATCGTCTGCTCCTAGTTATTGATCGAGACTTGTTCAAAGAAAGTTTCAGTAAAGATTCCATTCTCAAGCTCCATGGCAACCCCAAGGACCGGGGCACCTTCAAGTGCTGGCCAGCGAGGGTCCATTTTGATTCCATTTATCGTCGTTAGAGAAACCGACTTCACGTTCGGGATCCCGAGAAGAACTCGCGCAAGAAGGCGGCGTTTGAGAGAGATCTTGTGCTCTACAGCGCTCACGCGTTTTCCTGCGAAATCGAGTGATATGGAGTTCCTGTCATGGCGACTGACTTTGTAGGCCACCCGGAGTTCACCTTGCCCCTGCGCGAGGTCCGAGAAGCTCTTGGCCTGGCCAACGAATTGTTCAATGGTCGCGTTCATCGACATGAGCTGAGTGCTCAGCGACGCCACTCGCTGGATATCGTCACCTACGATTTCTGTTCCGTCGATGTACCAGGCGCCGAGAGCGTTCCCACGCTCGCTGTCGACGAGCACCCAGTACGGATGTGTGACCGATTCATCTTCTGTGGCGACGAGATGCGCTGTTAGACCATCCTTCGTTTCCACCGATTTGATGTGAATGAACTTCGATGTTTCGCTGGTGATGCCAAGTTCCCGTGAAACGCTCTCCGGGAAGCGGGTGACTGTTCTAAGACCAAAGGCTGCACCTGTTGGAACCTTTGTCTTCAAGAATGAGAGGTCCGAAAATGTCCGATCTTCTCCGGCAACAAACACTTCCCAGTAGGCCTTTATCGCGCGGAATGTCTCACTGTCGTAGCTGTATTCTGCTCGCTCAAGAAAAGCTTTCTTGTAGCTGTGTCCTGTCGCGAACGGGTTTTTAGAGATGGCTTCGACGGCATCGATGACGAGGCGATCGAAGTCTTCCTTATTTGAAACCTTTGATCGCGACATCCAAAGCGCTGCTGCGAATCGCTCGCCCATGTCGTGGACTTCAAGCTTCGGAACGTAGATCTTCATGTTGTTCGAAGAATCCGTGTAGGCTGCAGAGTCGCGGAGCGCCTTTCCTCTCAGCATGACCAGACCGACCTGTGGTTGATCAAGGAGTACGTTGGCCAAGTAATCGGCGAAGCCTTCGTTGAAGCCACTGATCTCGGTGTTGATAGAATTCGGGAACAAGGCGTGGAAGAGTGAATGGCCTGCCTCGTGTGCGACCACCGAAGGATCAAAGCCCGAGCGGTTAAGCTTCGCTGCGCCAAGCAACGCCGCAAGGGGATTGGCACTTGCAGGGAGGAAAGAAAGAGAGCCGTCAGCAGGATTAAAGAAAGCGTTATTTCGCATTACTTTAGAGCTCCCGGGATCACGGACCTCTCTCGTGGTGAAGACTTTCACACGCCCTGCGGGGCTGAGGTCAAAGCGCTCTTTGGTGAGTTGGTAGAATTTCGTCAACCAGTAGTAAACGGTCTGTTGCTCCAGCGCTTCTTTTCCTTTGCGCGCATCGCTCGAGTTACAGTCTTTGAAACAAACTAGGAAATCTTCTTCCTGATAGAAAGCTTTTGGAAACAAAGAGGAGAAAGGGTTCGACGGGTCACGGAGGCGAACCTCAGAGATCAAGCTCTGAGGAACGTCATCAGTTTTGACGTCTTTCCAAACAGACTCCGATGCAGCGCCGGCATAGTTTTTCACCACACGAAGTTCAATGTCGGCAAATGCTGTCATCGAGGTTGTGAGCATTAATGTCGTCGCGAGGATCGCTTGTGTCATGCGCATGAAAATCCCTTTGTTCTTTTTTGAGATTTTAGGCATGGCTGCCGTTTTTTTGGGTGAAACTGTATTTTTTACAGATTGTCCTGTAGGATCCCGCCATGGAAAACGACCTAAACAACTATTGTGTTTCGCACTCTAAGCCCCCGTCTTCATTGGCAAAAGAGCTGGAGACGTATACGCGTGCGGCGATTCCAGGGAGTCGCATGCTGATCGGTGAGCTTGAGGCCTCGCTCTTGGCGGTTCTGATCCAGGCGGGTGGAGTCAAGGACGTCCTGGAGCTGGGAACGTTCACGGGTTACTCGGCGCTTTGCATGGCAGAGCAGTTGCCCGCGGATGGCACTGTGACCACCGTGGACATCAACACCGGCACGACGGCAATTGGCCAGAGCTACTGGGACCGTAGTCCCCATGGAGCGAAGATCACGGCGATCCTCCGGCCCGGGGTCGACTATCTCCCGATGATCGAGCGGTCGTTTGACCTGATCTTCATCGATGCGGATAAAGTGAACTATCCGTTTTATGTTTCCTGGGCAAAGGAGCACCTACGTCCACGTGGCATGCTCATTATCGACAATGCTCTTTGGAACGGTAAGGTCACTGATCCAAATCCTGATGCGCACACCAAAGCAATTCAAGAAGCGAATCGAATCGTGGCAAGCTGGGAGGGTTGGATCACAAGCCTTCTTCCGATCCGTGACGGGATGATGCTTGTGACACGAGCACAGAACTAAAAAGGGGCCCACCGGGCCCCTTCGTTGGTTCTTAGAACTTCGCGACCAAGCTGGTCGTTGTGATGTAGTCGTAAGTCTTGAGCGTCGGATTGGCCGGTAAGTTATCGTAGAGTCCCTTGTAGGCGACCTTGAGGGAGAACGTCGAGGTGAGGATCGCCGTCATCGACGCCTCACCGGTCATCATCCAGTCACGGCCATCGGAAAAGTTCGGCACGTACTCGAGCCAGACTTTCCACTGGAGCGTCTCTGAGTACTTGTAGCCCCACTCCGTGTACGTCCGCGCCTTGTGCTGGTAGACGTTCTCCGCGACGAAGCGATCTTCCGCCGTGTATCGGTAAGCCAGTTCGAAGAACCAGGCCTGGACGTCGTTCTTAATGACCGAGTAGCGACCACCCAAGTCCGAGTTGTACCGGACCTTCACGTCTTGAAAGTTGTTCCCTTCGATGATCTCGCCCACGATAGCGGAGAAGTCTTCGCTTAGGCCGAACTCGTACTTCGTGTTCACGTCCCAGTTCCGCGCAGACAACGAATTGTTTGCTTCGCCGTACGTATAGTGGCCTCCGAAGGCGAGGGAGTTCTTTTCGAACTGGTACTTATTCTTGGTCTGGCCATTGTACGCCTGGAGCTCCGAGTTTCCGCCGGAGTTGACGATCGAAAGTTCCGATTCGTGGGAAAGCTTCGCCATCGCGGAGGCCGAGAAGAAAAGTGCTGCGAGGAAAAAAAAATCTCATGAGTATCTCCGAAAATTACTGGATGAACGATTCGACGGCGCTGGATGAGTCAAAGAGTGAGACTTCCGCTGTGCCACGATAGGTAACGACAGAAATGCAGAATTTCCCGTCGATCCCTGCGAGAGTATTGTAAGTGGCCGGGCGATTTGTGCGGTGATCGATTTGAGCACGAACAAAAGATGGACTCGAGGTAGCCCCTTCGACGGTGCCGCAGAGCTCAGCTTGTGGTTCGCCCGAGCGCAAATAAACGAAAGAAGTAACCTTAACGGTGGCTGCAAGCGAACTCATAGACAACGTAAGGGCAGCTAAAGCGACGAGCTTTTTCATAACGATCTCCTTGGTGAGGTTTTGTTTATATAGCCTCTCAAAGGATCGAATGGTTTGGCACGCGACAAAGTGCTTTGGTCAGGTTTAAACCCAAGTGGTTGTACGGGCGCTCTACGAGAGCACTCTTAGACGCCGGACTTTCCGTAATTCTTAAGTACTCGTGCAGAGGGATCGCTGACGTTGCACCCTTCCCAGCTTTTATTTGGCATCCAGAAATCTTTTACGAGACTCCCTCGGCCAGGATAGAGCTCCTCAAAAATCTCTCGGTACCAGAGTGATTCTTTCGTGAACGGAGTTCCGTGGGGATATTGCACACGAGCGCGCTCGAGGTCATGGTCGGTGTACTTGCTCTCTGCATAGGCCTTAAGTGTATCTACCATCGAGTGCCCGACGGCATCCGAGAAAGCTGCCTTTTCTCGCCACAGGATTTCGTCGGGCAAGATGTTCATGCCCTCGAAGGCCTTGCGCAGGATGTACTTGCCCATCCCCGTGGTGTTCATTTTTAATTCCGGTGGAATCGCCATGCAATACGATACGAAGTCGAGGTCGGCAAACGGAACGCGGGCCTCGATCGAATGCGCTGAAATGCAGCGGTCGGCGCGGAGGACGTCGTACATATAAAGTTCGTCGATGCGCTTGGTGGCTTCCTTCTGAAACTCGGCACCGTTCGGTGCGAAGTCGGTGTACTTGTATCCGAAGATCTCGTCGCTAACTTCTCCGGTAAGCACCACTTTGATGTTCGTCTTCTGATGGATGTACTTGCAGACGAGGTACATACCGATCGACGCTCGGATGGTTGTGATGTCCCAGGTCTCAAGGTGCTGGATCACTTCGCGCACAACTGCGAGGGTGTCCTCTTCTGTGAAGTACACTTCATGGTGAGTTGAGTGAATGAAGTCCGCAACTTTCTTCGCGTACGGAAGATCGATTGGATTCTTATTGAGACCCACCGAGAAGGTCACGAGGGGTTTCTTAAGGATGTGGGCCGCGATGCCGCAGACAAGACTCGAGTCAAGGCCTCCGGATAAGAGGTAGCCGACGGGGACGTCTGCGACCAGGCGCTTGCGCACACCCTCAATCAAACGCTCGCGAATTTCACGGAGGATTTTCTCTTCAGGGTCTTTGGTAAACGCAGTAACCTCACTGATCTTGCGGTAGCTCACGAATTGACCGGTGCCGTCGTAGTAATGGCCTGGCGGAAAGGGTAGGACATTATGGCAAAGAGGCGTGAGAACCTTCGCCTCCGACGCAAACATGATGCTCCCATCGATCAGCGAATGACCGTAGAAGAGAGGGCGGATACCTATCGGATCTCGGGCGGCAAAGAGTTTCTTCTTTTCCCCATCCCAAATAATCAGTGCGAACTCGGCATCCAGGCGCCGCGCCGTCTCTGCGATTCCATACTGGCGATAGAGTGGGAGAATAGGTTCGCAGTCAGAGTGGGAGGTGAACGGGTAGACTGATTTGTAGGTCTCGTAGAGCTCCGGGTAGTTATAGACCTCCCCGTTACACAACAACCACACGGCGCGCTCTACGTCTTTGAAGGGCTGGTCACCGGCGTGGCTCGTGTCCATGATAGCAAGACGATGAAAGGCAAGTGTGACTTCTCCGTTGGGTTGTACGATGCGTGTGTCATCGGGGCCTCTGTGCCTGAGAAGGTTAAAGACTTCCTCGAACTCAGGAAATTTAAGGGCATTTCCGACGGAGCCAAATAGACCACACATGGCCATATTCCTTTAGGACTGGAGCATCAGTGCTCCGAAGTGATATCTTAGCATAAAGCACTGGTATCCTTGGGAATAGAAAAAATTGCCTCACACCCCAGGGAACTCCCCTTAAACTGAGATTCTATGAAAATCCCACGTCCCCAAGATTTCGAACGAATCGTTGTGTTGACCGGCGCCGGTATCTCCGCGGCTTCTGGAATCCCTACGTTCCGTGACTCCAATGGCCTTTGGGAGAATCATCGACTAGAAGACGTGGCCACTCCTGATGCATTCGCCCGTGACCCGTACCTGGTATGGCGTTTTTACTCCATGCGCCGACTGCACGCTGGACTGGCGGCCCCGAACCCAGCTCACTTTGCCCTCGACGATTTCGCCGCGGTTCACGCAGGATCGATGACGCTCGTGACTCAAAATGTTGACGGGCTTCACCGCCGAGCTCAAGGACGGGGTCATCTTGAAGCGATCTGTATGCACGGCACGCTAGAAAAATCCCGCTGTACTCACTGTGGCCATGTCTGGTGGGATGACCGTGCCTGGATCGACGCAGAGGGAATTGCTAGCGATGCTCGCCTCATTGATGAAAGCACAAGAGCAAGCGACGAAGCGCTTCACCAGTACTCCATTCGCGTCGTCGACGGGCTTCCACAGTCTCCATGCTGTTCGGCCTTGCTCCGGCCTCATATCGTTTGGTTCGGCGAGGAGCCGCTGTTCATGAAACACATCATCGCGGATCTCGAGAAATGTGATCTTTTTGTGAGCATCGGAACGAGCGGTGTCGTGTATCCAGCGGCATCGTTTCTCGAACTTGCCAAAGACGTAGGCGCCAAGACAGTTGTGATCAACAAAGAAGCCATCCCCCAGCAGCACTCTGTGGATCACTTTCTTCAGGGCGGAGCCGAGGAAGCCGTTCCGCGCTTTTTTAACTCGAAGTAACGATGTTGAACTGTTCGAAGTGAGGCTCTGCGCTGCGCTTCGCCTTCTCGCGGACGCGCTTGAGATCATCCGGGTGTCGGGCACCCTGTTCGATTTCTACGGTCGGACCTGCGTACTCTTTTTTCCAGAGATTCATGAAGCGAATCCTCGAGTAATAAGTTTTGAGACCTTGGTTATAGCCGTACTCCTCAATCGCAACGAACTGTCCCTTGGGGGATGACCCAATGGCCGCGATTTGGATGGACGAAGCCAAGCTTGGGCCAACCACAAAAAGTCCTAAGCTAAACAGGATGAATTTGATCATGTATGTCTCCTTCCTCTCAAAACAGCAAACCCCAGGCCAATCTTAAGCACTGTATCTTGCTGAGTTAGCTCGCCCCTGCTGTCTAGACTTTCGACACCTCTCTTTAGACTAAAACCAAGCTCGTTTTATCCGATACGTTGCCTATGAAGGTATTGCTGATTTCTCTTTTCATGGTCTTTTCAAACGTGGCGTCCGCTACGGACATTCATAAACGGCTCGAAGCGATGGTTCAGGCCGGCTCACTGAGCCCTGAAGCCGCGAAAATCCAGAAAACGATGATGCAGCAGTCGCGTCCTTCCGCTGAAAAGCTTCGCGGCGAAGCCCAGCGCGGCCTTGCGAGCATAGACCCGGCGCTCAAGCCGCTTCCCATTCGAGTCTTTAGGGCTTCCCCATTGGTGCTATTTTTCGATTGAGCGTTGCCTATCGCTCTTCTGCGCGCTATTAAGAATCCATGCATCCACTAGAAAAATACATCCGTAACGTCCCCGATTTCCCTAAGCCAGGAGTGGGTTTCAAAGACATCACTCCTCTCATGCGTGACCATCTTCCCGAGATGATTGAAGCGATGGGCGAGGGTATCGACTGGAACCAGATCGATTACGTGCTCGGGATCGAATCCCGGGGATTCATCCTCGGTACGGCACTCGCCTTGAAGTACAACAAGGGTTTTATTCCTGTTCGTAAGAAAGGCAAGCTCCCACCACCAGTGGTAGGTCAGTCCTACGCTTTGGAGTACGGAACAGATACTTTGGAGATGGCCGTGAACCGCGATCCTACGCGTGTGCTCATCGTCGATGATGTTCTCGCGACTGGTGGAACTCTGAACGCGACGAAGGCCCTGTGCGAAGCCAACAAATATCAGGTGCAGGGAATGGTGGTGTTCATTAACCTGAGTTTCTTGAACAACTTTAGTTCGTCGGGGCAACCAATCCACGCAGTTCTTACGTATTAGTCTTTCGCTCCTACTATTTCGCGCTAGACTAGAATCATGAATATTACTTTATCGCTATGGATGGCGATGACAGTTCTTCTTTTTGCGGTAACCCCAGTCTGGGGCCTGGACCTCAATGAAGAGCTTCCGAGTGTGAGAATCCTCGAGTTCTATCCTAAGAACATCGTGACCCTTAACCGTGGTCTCGAGGACGGCGTCGCCGTTGGCTCTCACGCGAAACTGCGCTCGAGCGAAGGATTCGCGGCACGAGCTTTATGCGTGAAAGTGGGCATGCTCACCTCACAGTGGCGCCTGTACCGTGTTGTTGATTCTGAACTTGTGTCAAAAGATTTTACCTACACGCTCGTGGGTATGGACGGATCACAAGCACCGGAGCTCGTTGAGCGCTGGCAGAAGATCGACCACTCGAAAACGATTCCTGAGTTTGACGAAAAAAAACTTATGGCACCAGAGGCACAGGCCTCGACGGGCGCCCCTGTCACCCCTGTCACTCCTGACTTGCCTGAGACTCTCGAGAAAGATCCGGGCTTTAATCCGTCCAAACCGCTTACGGCCCAGATTATTGAGCGGGCCTATGACCCTGAAAAACTCCGTCGAGACTTCCAGAAGGTTCGCATGTCGCTCTTTGCCGCACCCTGGAGTGTCCAGCGTGGTGGCAACACGGAGATCGAAAACTCGCGCTTCGGCGGGAGCGTCGTGAACGAAGGCACGAAATACGGCCTTCAGATGCGCCTTGATCGGAGCGTGGTGAGTGCTAAAGAGATGGATACGAAGGAAAAGGTTCAGAGCTCTCTTACGGAAGTCCAGGGCACCTTCTCTGTTAAACAAATCACTCCCATGATGGACGTGTACTCGGATCTGACTTATCGGACCGCGTCCTACGGAGAGCTTGAAACGCCGAAGCACCATTATCTCCTGGCGCCCATCGGCTTCACCCGCCACTTCGGCGAGGGCGCGACTCTAAAAAAATCCTTCCTCTCTTATGCACCAACCTACGACACTCGGACGCACGAAGTCGCGACGATCAATGGAGCGGCCTCCGAGAAGACTGTGAGTGGCCTTCGTCATGCGGTTCGGATGTACTTACATCTACAGGTTAATCCGACTTTCTCCATTGCCAGTGATACTCATTGGCGACCAGCGCAGGATCTCAGCACCTGGGCGGTCGCTCTGGATGACAGTCTCATGCAGGAGCGTCTGACACTCAGCTGGAAACTCATCAGTAAGCTGCATCTGGATTACGAGCTCAACTGGTTGGACGATGCGCAGCTGCGTCGTTTGAATTCGCTCCCGCGTGTTGTGACCACGAACTCTTTGAACGTTCGCCTAGATTTTGACCTCTAGCTGTCTTTCGTGAGCCAGGCGAGGAATTCGTGATTTCCACTCTTGCCTTCGATCGGTGAGTCGATGACGTCTCGTATAGTGAATCCCGCCGCAGAGATTTTACCTTTAACTTCTTCTAGGATCGTTCCCCGAAGTTTCGCATCCTTGATCACTCCGTCCTTCGGCATTCGCTCTGGGCCCGCTTCGAACTGCGGCTTGATCAACGCTACCGCCCACGCACTGGGTGCCAGCTGGTTATAGAGATGCTCAATCACGCGCGTTATGGAAATGAACGAGAGGTCGACTACGGCGCCCTCGAGGGGAACGAAAAAGTTCACGTCGAGGAAGTGAGTCCCTTCCATGTTCTCTACGCGAGGATCAGTTCTTAGCTTTTCTGCGAGCTGGTCACGGTCCACGTCGATGGCGAACACTTTCGCAGCTCCATGGCGCAGAAGTACCTCTGTGAACCCACCCGTGCTTGCTCCGATATCCATGAGTGTTTTGTCTTTGATCTCGACGGGAAACTTTTCAAGCGCTGCTGTGAGTTTGAAGGCGCCACGGCCAACGAATCCTGGAGAATCGACGTGAATCTCATCTGTTCTTGCGATCAGGTCACCAGCCTTCTTGAGAACTTTTCCGTTCACGGTGATGCGACCCATTTCAATCAAAGATTTTGCCTGTGCCCGCGTCGATACGAGTTTGAGTTCAGTGAGGATCTTGTCTGCACGATCTTTCAGAGGAGTGTCCCGGTGAAGACTGCCTCGATCTCTCCGCTGTACCAGAGATCCTTGCCGTCGAAGCGCACACGGTGCTCTCCGCCTTTCGTGGCAACGATAATGTCTTGCTGCCAGTCGTACCAAGCTCGACAAGCCCAGGCGACGGCGGAGATGCCTGTCCCACAGCTCCAGGTTTCTCCTTCAACTCCGCGCTCGAAGACTCGCAGCTGAATTTTAGGGATCCTAGGATCGGCGACGTGGATAAAATCGACGTTCGTGCCATTCGGAAAGGCTCGATGTCCTCGAAGGCGGGGAGCCTCATGCTCAAAGTCCAAGGACTTCAAGTCTTGGACCTCGATGACGAGATGTGGAACACCGGTATTGATGTAGTACCAGCGGGCGTATTCCGGAAACAAGTCCGCTGCCAAGCTAAGGTCTTGGCGGTGCTCGGTCATTTTGATCCAGAGTCGGTTCTCCTCGAGGTTTGCTTGATACACACCGTTCATCGTTTTGAAGCTCACACTCTTGAGCGTTGGATTGGACCTTAGATAATGCCAGGCCGCGGCCCTGGCCGCATTCCCACACATCTCCGCTTCGCCACCGTCGGAGTTCCAAAGCCGGAACCGAAACTGGTAGTCAGGGTGGGGGGTGATCTGTGCGACACCATCGGCGCCTACTCCAAATACAGGATCACACCAAGTGACGACTTGCGTAGGATTGATGGCTTCTGCCTTTTGCATGTGGTCAAACAGGATGAAGTGATTTCCATTAGCTGAATACTTGGTGAATACGAGTGTCATAATGTAAAGTGTACCTCTCATGGGGTTATAGCTCAATTGGTTAGAGCTCCCGGCTCATAACCGGGTGGTTACAGGTTCAAGTCCTGTTGGCCCCACCACTATCTCTCAATTCCTGAATCATTCTGCCTTCGTTGCCAAGCATCCAGTCGAGTGCTTAAGATATTCGTATGTCTGCGAAACTTGAAAAGTTCTCTTCCGTGATCCTCGCCTTGTTATACCTCGCCGTGTTCGCGGGTTTAGTAATTAATTTTTCGGACTATGATTCCGAGGCAAGACTTGATTTTTGGTTTGATATCCAGGAGATCTTCTACTTGTCAGCTGCCTTCGTTGGATTTCTCATGGCCCTGTTTCCCAAGCCACTTTGGAACCCACTCCTGGCACTTCTGCTTGGGTGCGCGGCAAGTGGCTTTGACGTCTTCGATGGAAATCTGCATCCGTGGCTCGCTCAAAACGTCGTTAAGAACCCTAAGTTTCTCGGGAACCCCCAGTACACGAAGCTCCTGTTTTATTCACTGAGCCTTGGAGTCCTTGGGATCTCCCTCGTTCGCGCGCGTGAGACGATGGCCAAACTGTTAACGCTCGTGTTGCTGACGGTAAACCTCGCACTTGTTGCCAACAATCACGTGAGCTATCCCGATGGATACTTCAAGGCTTTGCTTAAAGATCGGAAAGAGGAAATCAATCGCCTGAACCTCGTAGCAGAGAAGGAGTTGCCAGCGGCGTGCACGGCGTTGCGGCTTCATTGTCGCATGCGCAAAAACTTGACCATCGTCGGGTTTCCGTTCTTCGACTACATGGATCCAGAGATCCAAAAGCACTACGAAACACTCTCGCACAACATTACTGAGAACTCTGGGCGTATCG
>JBKHVY010000008.1:0-26826 GCA_046569805.1 Bacteriovoracia bacterium
TGGCAAGGAAATGAAACCGCTCTAGAGCTTTATCAGGGCGTCGTCGAGTTCATCGACGTCGCGCTGATCGACGAGGTTCTCTTCCTTGAACTCCACGACGTCTTCGCTCGCGAGTTTCCGCCACAGAAACTCTGCGGGTGCGGCGCTGTCGTCGCGGTCCACCAGTCGACTGACGTCGTCCTGCTGTAAGCGCGTGAGTCTGATCCAGCAGGCCATGAGATCCCCCGCCTCGCAGGCAAGTCGTGCGTAGCGCTCGAGGCGTTTTTGATCGTGCTGGCGAAGGGCAACGTACGTCGAGAGCTGGCTCACTTCGAGGGCCGTTCCGACTCCCGCTTCTTGGTGGACCGTCTCGAGCAGAGAGAGCGCCACGGGCCACTGGCCCTGGGCCACGGCGAAGGCCGCGGTGGTGGTGAACTTCTGCAGCCGATTCTTCTCGTGGGTGTAGATTCGCTCGGAGAGTTTCACACCTTCTTGCCATTGCTTGAGCGACCAGGCGAGCGGGAGCGCGCGCTCGACGGCGTTGTGGGAGTTAGATTTCTGCTTCAGCGCGAGCTTAAACTGCGCGTAGGCGAGCTCCTGATTCCCGCGCAACAGCCAGATGTTGCCCTTCATGTTCTCGACGTTGGGGTTCGAGATGTCTTGCATGTAGCGCCAGGCCTCGGCGAGTTTCCCCTGGCGGAAATAGACGTGCGCCACGAGCGAGCGCAGTTCTTCGTCTTGGATGGCATCGTAGTCGAGGAGTTCTAGCTGGTCGATCAGAAGCGTCTCGAGGTTCAGGTAGAGGGCGAGCTTGAGCATCGAGCGGATCTCGTCGTTCGAAAGGCTTCGGAAGGAAGTGCGGCGGATGCCCTGGGCGACGGTTCCCTTCGGTGGATTCGTGGCCATGATCACGAGAGTATCCATCCACGGGACATCTTTGCTGGCGAGGTCCTTGGCGTTTTCGTTACGGCAGCGCTGCCACTCTTTCGGAAGCTCCTGCACGTCGCGCACAGCAATGCGCAGAAGGATCTTGAGCTGGCAGACCTTGGCGTAGTGAGGATAGAGGCTCAGTTCGCGGCGCTGGAGGTGCTCGAGCGCGCGGACCCAGCGGCCGTCTTGGAACTCGAGGGTCGCGAGGTAGCGGTAGGTCATGGCGCGCAGGGGGCCTTTTTCGGTTTTCAACGCTCGCGCGAGTGCCTGACGAGCAAGCTCCGTTTCCCCGTTGAGGATCATGAACTTCGCTTCCCGGAGCGTGTCACGTTCGGAGGCGAGGGCATTCGAGAGGAGGCGCTCCTTGAGAGTGTTATCCAGCCCGAAGTCCCGGGGCTTGAGTGTGCCCCGCAGGAACTTATTCTCCTGGTTCTGCGCCGGATGCACCATCTGGGCGAAGGCCTGAAGCGCCGCGAGTAGGAGGAAAATGGAACCCATCAGTTTCATGTCTCAATCTTCGGTTGAATTCGCCGAAAAGCTTATAGATGAGATTTCTTATATGACTAAAATGCTTGGGCTTCTCGCTCTCTTGTCCGCGAACATCGCCTGGGGCCTCGTGCCACTAGAGGGACTCCTCAAGGGTGAGGTGCGCGAGGATCTGCAGTTTGATCCCATGTCCCTTGTGTTTCAGATCCCGGCCGATGCACCGGAGGCCCCGAAGCAACTCTTCCAGCGCTACCTGGCGTACTTTGAAGAATCTCAGCGCCTAAAAAATAGCTGCGAGTACGTTGGGACCGCCAGCTACGCTTCACCTGAAGCCGAGGCCCGCGCCAAGCGCTCGGTGGTGGCGACACTCCAGTACGTGGGACTTGATCTCGCCACCAAGCACATCGGAAGCTACGCGCGCACGCTGCAGATGAGTGAGGATGAGTACAAAAAAATGAGCGAAGCGCTGATCAAATCCAGCTGCTCCCCGAACCTCAGTGTCTACGGCATAAATCTGTTAAAGCAGAACCTCCTGGCCGCTTACCAGACCTCCACAGCGAAGTTGCCCGCCCTTCCGGGGCAACCCTTCACCTCTCAGCTTCTGGCGGAGAAGGCGAGCTCCATGAGTGCGAAGGAGCAAGAGTTCCATCACACCACGCAGCTCTTCCGTGCCTTCTGTTCGTGGGGCGGAGACAGCGAAAACTACCGCCTCTTGCCGCCCTTACTCAAAAGCCCCTCGGTCATGAGCTGGCTCTACCGCCACCTCGAAGGCCAGGACTTGAGTTGGAGCGAGAAGGAAAAGAAGTTCACACTTTCGGAGCTCGCGGTAACGAACCAGGTCATCTGCGAAGATTACCTCTGTCGGCGCGTACCGCAGGCGCAGTTCCGCCAGCGCTTTCCACTGACCGTGGGCTCGACGGGCCTCAAGCAAGACCTTCAGCGCCTTTGGTGCCACCACTTCCGTTTTAAAGATCTCTCGGCCACGGGGGCCCAGCACCCGACGGTGCGCGAGTGGATAAAGAAGATCGACCCCGAACACGAGCACCAGCTCGCGGCGCAAATGGTAGCGATGGTCACCGGTGTCGCCGATCTGTTGGTGACCACGAAGTCGTATGCTGATCTCGCCGAGGACCTGCGCTCTGGCATCGACGCGCGCTGGAACCGCTGGGCAAAAGACGCGTTGGCGCAGTTCTCAAAGGACATGCTTTACGAAGAATCGCTTGAGATAAAAATCAGGCCCAGGAGAAATCCTGCGCAGATTCGAGACGAGCTCTTTGCCGTCGACATGTCGGTTACGATGGGAGAGTTAGATCGCATAATCGAGGTCGACGACAAGCTCACGCTGCAGATGGACTTAAAGCTTTCGCGCAACATGCTGCGCTGGATGCGCGTGCAGTGGAGCGTCTTAAACGAACTCGCGGATCCGACCAAGCGCGATGCTTTCATCGAAGAAGTGGCCCAACGAATTAAGCCTCAGGTTGAGGCGAAGAAAAAGTATTTTCCTAATCCCTTGATCGGCGAGGGCCTCGAGCAGCTTCTCGCTCAGGAACTCATGGAACAAGTGCTCCTGTATCAAGGCAAACTTTTCGACACTTACGACGACGAAATGCTTTCGGTTCCAGTGCGCTTGCGCTACGGGATGTTCGCGCTTTCCTACATGCGTTACAAAGCGCTCATTAAGCAAAAATTCAAGACCCTTGACTTATAAGTTTCAAGGTTCATCTTATCTCTCATGAAAAACAAATCCGCTGACAGCAAAGGCCCTAGGCCCGAGGTGATCGACTTGATCGATACCCCAAGTGCTACCACGGCTCCCGTCCTCAAGGGTGCCACGCCGCTGTCTCAGACAGGTGGGGCGCAGGATCCGCTGACGGTGTACCTCAAGGAAATTTCCCGCTACGACCTGCTGTCGCTAGAGGAGGAGCAAGAGCTCACGCAGGCCCTGGCGGAGACCGGCGACATCGAGATCGCCAAGAAGCTCGTCGTGGCGAACCTGCGCCTCGTGGTGAAGATCGCCATGGAGTACCGGCACGCCTGGCAGAACGTCATGGACCTCATCCAGGAGGGCAACATCGGCCTCATGAAGGCCGTGTCCAAGTACGACGGGAGCAAGGGAGCAAAGCTCTCGTACTACGCCAGCTGGTGGATCCGCTCCTATATCCTCAAGTACATCTTGGACAACTTTCGCTTGATCAAGATCGGCACGACCCAGGATCAGAAGAAACTCTTCTACAACCTCATGCGGGAAAAAGAGCGGCTCTTGTCTTTGGGCATTGAACCGGGGGTAAAGCTCTTGTCAGAGAACCTTGGCGTTTCAGAGAAGGCGGTCGAGGAGATGGACCTGCGCCTTTCGGGGTCAGGCCAAGAGGTGAGTCTTGATGCGCCGCTCGATAGTGCTACCGGCAAAGGTAGCCTGAGTGATTTGATTAAAGACTCCCAAGACGGGCCAGAAGACACTCTGTCTCATCTTCAGTCCTTAGAAATTCTGCAAGAGCACTTGGCCGACTTCCTCAAGGGGCTCAAGCCGCGTGATCAAGAAATCTTTAAAAAACGGCTTCTTAGTGAGATTCCGGAGAGTCTGCAAGAGATCGCAGACCAGTACGGCGTCTCGCGCGAAAGAATTCGTCAGGTTGAGGAGCGACTGATCAACCAATTAAAGATTTACATGTCGGAGCATCTTCGTTAGAACTATCCCGTAGTTTCAATAACATGAATCGACACTGGAGGGGCAATTTCGCTCGTCCATTAACCTACAGCTTGGTTCTGATAATTTGATCAGGACTCGGGGTAAGGAGCAAACAATGGCAACGGCACAAAAAAACGCAGAGCTCATCGCAAAGTTCGGTAAGAACTCAAACGATAGCGGCTCAACAGCAGTTCAGATCGCGGTTCTTACAGAGCGCATCAACGAGCTCGCACCACACTTCTCAGCTCACACAAAAGACCACTCTGGAAAGCGCGGTTTGATGAAGATGATTGGTAAGCGTCGTACGCTCTTGAAGTACCTCAATAAGCGCAGCGAGACAGAGTATCAAAAAGTGATTACAGACCTCGGACTTCGTAAGTAAGATAGTTTCAAGGGGCCTTCGGGCCCCTTGTTTTTTAGTTTTAAGGGGCGGTGTAGGTAGAAGGGCCATGGTGGGCAAGAGCATAGGGATATATGAGAGTGAGCACGCGAGTGACATTCTGATATATCTCTAAAACCTCTACCATCCTAGTTTCCCTCTCTTCCTCCCCATACACAGTAAGTGCGGGCCTTTCACCGAGGGTCAGCTTGTTTATTAAGGGGATCGCATGATCAACAACAAGAAAGAATTTAAGTTTAACTTCGGCGGTAAAGACGTCGTCCTCGAGACGGGACGCCTCGCCAAGCAGGCCGACGCCTCGGTCCTCGTGAGCTGCGAAGGCACGCAGGTTCTCGTGAACCTGGTGTGTGCCTTGGAAGTCAAGGACGGGCAGGACTTCTTCCCGCTGCTCGTGGATTACAAAGAAAAGTTTTACGCCGCCGGTAAGTTCCTCGGCGGTTTCATGAAGCGCGAGTCGCGTCCGTCGAACGGTGAGATCTTGACCATGCGCCTGATCGACCGTCCTCTGCGCCCGCTCTTCCCAGAAGGCTTCATGTTCGAGACGATCATCACTGCTCAGGTGTTGAGCTACTCGGAAGCCGGTGACCCCGAAATTCTCACAGGCCTTGGTGCGGCAGCGTGCTTGGCCATCTCCGACGTTCCCTTCGCAGGTCCTTTGGGCTTCGCCAAGGTCGGGAAAATCGGCGGGCAGTTCGTCTTGAACCCAACCGCTAAAGAGTTCCACGAGAGTGACCTCGAAGTCCTCATCGCCGCCACTAAAGACGCGATCATGATGGTAGAGGGCGAAGCCAACGAACAGTCAGAAGCCGACATGCTCGCCGCGCTCAACTACGGCCACGAAGAGATCCGCAAGTTCTGCAGCGTCGTCGACGCCATGGTAAAAGAAGTCGGCAAGCCAAAGCGCGCGTTCGAATCCGCCGCTCCGAACACCACTCTCATGAACCAAGTTCACAAAGACTTCACCGCCGACGCTCGCGCGGTACTGAACGTGCTCGTGAAAACGGACCGCATGCGCGCCACGCATGCGTTCACGAAGAAGCTCAAGGAAGCCTTCAAGGCCGACCCTGCGAAGTACGGCCTCGAGGCCGGTGCTGAATTCGGTAAGTGGGCCGCTAAGGCGAGCGATGAGATCCTCTACAAACTCATGCGCGCGGACATCATCGAAAAAGAACAGCGCATCGCCGGTCGCGGCCTGACGCAAGTTCGTGCGATCGAAACCGAGACAAGCGTTCTGGCGAACGTCCACGGCTCGTCGCTCTTCACGCGCGGTGAGACGCAGGTCCTCGCCACCGTCACCATCGGCGGTAAAGACGGCGAGCAAATGAAAGACGGAATCACGGGCCTTTCCTACGACAAGTTCTACCTTCACTACACCATGGCGCCGTTCTCCGTCGGTGAGGCCCGCGGCTACCGCGGTGTTGGCCGTCGTGAAATCGGTCACGGAAACCTAGCGGAGCGTGCGATCAAGAAAGTTATGCCGGATCTCGCAACTTTCCCGTACACCGTGCGTGTGGCATGCGAAGTCCTCGAGTCCAACGGATCATCTTCTATGGGCTCGGTTTGCTCTGGCTCCATGGCGCTGATGGACGCGGGCGTTCCGCTCAAGGCACCGGTCGCAGGCGTGGCAATGGGTCTCATCAAAGAAGGCGAAAAGTTCAAGATCCTCACGGACATTCTCGGTGACGAAGATCACCTCGGAGATATGGACTTCAAAGTTGCCGGTACCACAAAGGGTATCACGGCGATTCAGATGGACATTAAGATCACGGGCATTACTCCTGAGATCATGCAGAAGGCGATGGCCCAGGCGAAGGAAGGCCGACTTCATATCCTCGGTGAGATGGCCAAGACCATTACTAAAGAGCGCGCGTCCTTCAAGCAAGGCGTTCCTCAGATCAAGATGACGAAGATCGCTCCGGATAAGATCGGCGCGCTCATCGGCCCCGGCGGCAAGAACATCAAAGGCATCCAGGAAGGCTTCTCTGTCTCGATCGAGGTGGAAGAAGATGGAACGGTTAAGGTCTTGGGTTCTGACGTCAAGGTCTTGGACGAAGTCGTCAGCCTCATCGAACTCCAGCTTTCAGGCCCCAAGCCAGGGACGGAGTACCTCGGAACTGTCGCTACTGTGAAAGAGTACGGTGCGTTCATTGACATCGCTCCCGGCATCTCGGGCCTTGTGCACGTTTCGGAGATCGCTGATGAGCGCATCCAAGACGTCACCCAGTACCTGAAAGAAGGCGAGCAGGTGAAGGTGAAGGTTATGGAAGTTGATCGCTTCGGCAAGATCCGCTTGTCGATCAAGGCGATCGCTCCATTGGCAAAGAAATCTTAGGCATGAGTTCGGAGATGGTGATCAAAGTGAGGACCCTTCCTCACTTTGATCCAAGCTTCGAGTTGCCGTTTTACGCCTCGGCGGATGCCGCGGGGGCAGACGTGCGCGCCTCGTTCCCGAAAAAGGATTCCATCACCGTCGCTCCCGGCGAACGTAAGCTCATTCCGACGGGACTGTGTTTCGAGATACCCTCGCGCCACGAACTTCAAGTTCGTCCGCGCTCGGGTCTGTCTCTTAAATCACCGCTTCTTGTCGTGAATGCTCCGGGGACGATTGATGCTGACTATCGTGGAGAGGTCCAGGTCATTGTCGGAAACTTCGGCACGACGCCTTTCGTCATCGAGCACGGACTGCGCATCGCTCAGCTGGTGTTCGCACCCGTCTGGCACGCGCGCTACGAGATCGCAGATAACCTTTCCGAAACGTCTCGCGGAAGCGGGGGCTTCGGCTCAACGGGGACCAAGTAATGGATTTGAAAGTTCCGTACGCTAACGTCACTGATAAAAAACAGGCCTACGAGGCGGCGAAGAAGCTCGTTCCCGAGGCGCTCTCGAAGTTCGGCGTCAAGGCCGATGTGAAGCAAGACGATGCTGCAACGACGCTCGTTGCGAAAGGCAGCGGGTTTGAGGCGCAGATCGCTTTCGTCGAGGGCGAAGCCCAGGTAAAGGTTGACCTTGGGTTTTTGCTAAGGCCCCTCAAGGGGAAAGTGCTCGAAGCTCTCGAGCGTCAAATTAAAAAAGTCGTGTAGGAGTCACCCGTGTCTCATAAACTCACTCTCTGGCCTTCTGGTGAAGTCATCGACGTCAACGCGACTGAGCCGCTCATGCAGCAACTCAAGAAAGCGGGCAAGGCGATCAAGTCGAGCTGCGGTGGCTGCGCCACTTGCTCGGACTGTGTGATTGTGGTGAAGAGCGGAGAGGGGAGTCTCACGCCTCCGACCTTCGAGGAATTGCGCCTTCTCGGGAACGTCTTTCACATCACCAAAGAGCGCCTCTCTTGCCAGACGAAGCTCACTGGTGACGCCACGATCGACATCTCGGCGCACGAAAAAAAGGTCACACTTTCGAAAGAGGGTCCCGGGGCGAAGGTTTCGAAGCCCGGAGTCGTCGTGCGCAAGAAAGACGAAGTGCTTGAGAAGCAACAGGCACGCGAGCTCGAGAAAGAAGCCGCTCAGCGTCCGAAGGACAGCTGGCACAAGCACTGGGAAAAGACCGAAGACAAAGACGCCTCAAATCGCCCCAAGCATCTCGGTGGTAACAAGCGCCCGAAGCCCTTTTCCACCGGCGGCGATCCCGATAGCGAATAACCAGGAGTAAGAATGTCACAGGAGAAGTACCCCCCGCAGATCAAGTTCATTGTGGGTAACGAGGCCTGTGAGCGCTACAGCTACTACGGCATGAAGTCGATCCTTGTGATCTTCATGATTCGCCAGCTCCTGCTCGACGAAGCGGAAGCGACGTCGATCTACCACCAGTTCTCAGCGTTAAGTTACCTCTTTCCGCTGCTCGGGGCGTTCCTTGCGGACCGGATCTTTGGAAAGTACAAAACGATCCTCTACCTCTCGCTCGTGTACTGTGTGGGCCACGCGGTGCTTGCCATCTGGGAGAATAAAACGGGCCTCTACGCGGGGCTCTTTCTCATTGCCCTGGGCGCCGGCGGGATCAAACCCTGCGTCTCCGCTCACGTCGGAGACCAGTTTAAGAAAGGTCAGGAAGCGCTGCTGGCGAAGATCTTCAACCTCTTCTACTTCATGATCAACTTCGGTTCTTTCTTCTCGACGCTCATCACGCCCTGGACCCTCAAGCACTACGGGGCGAGCATCGCCTTCGGGGTGCCGGGTGTGCTCATGTTCATTGCCACCTTCATCTTCTGGCTGGGCCGCAAGCAGTACGTCCACGTCCCGCCCACGAAGGCGGACGGGCACGGGTTCTTGAATGTGCTGATGACGAACCTCACGAATGCGCGCTCAGGTCTTCCGTTCTGGAAACGTTCGGAAGCCATTCACGGTAAGGACGCCGCGGAAGGGGCTCAGGCAGTTTGGGACATCACCAAGGTCTTCGCCGCCGTATCTGTGTTCTGGGCGCTCTTCGACCAGCACGGCTCAAGCTGGGTGCTCCAGGCGAGTAAGATGAATCTTCTTTTCATGGGGATCGAGTTCGAGGCGTCTCAAATTTCTGCCTGGAACCCGATCATGGTCATGGGACTGATTCCACTTTTTACCTTTGGCGTTTATCCGCTGGTGGAGAAGCTGGGCTTTCCTTTAAGTCCTTTGCGCCGTATGACCATCGGCATGTTCGTCGCGGCCATCTCCTTCGCGATGTCGGCGCTCATCCAGGAGCAGCTCGACGCGGGCAACCAGCTCAACGTCATGTGGCAGTTCTTCCCGTACCTCGTGATCACCATCGCCGAGGTCATGGTTTCGATCACGGGCCTTGAGTTCGCCTACACCCAAGCGCCGCCGGCGATGAAGTCCTCGATCATGTCCATGTGGCTGTTGACGGTTTTCTTCGGAAACATGCTGGTCTCTTTCATCACGAAGCTCGACCTCTATCCCGTGGCGAGCAGTGGGTTCTTCTGGTTCTTCACCTTCGCGATGGCGATCTTTGCCGTGATCTTCGCGGTGCTGGCGAACCGCTACCGCGAGAAGAACTACATGCAGGCCTAAAAAAAAGGCCCGCTTTCGCGGGCCCTTACTTAGGGAACTTCGATGGGGAACCAGAAGGGGCTTTTTGGATCCTCGTTTCCGGTAATGATCCAGCTGCCGTCGACGTTGGTCTGGCCGGTGCACTGGCCATTGGACGAGAACTGGTCGTTGAGCGAGATCACGTCGTCCCAGTCGCGGACGTTGTTGAATCCGATGTCGACCACGTCGTTCGTCGTATCATCGTCATACAAAGACGCATAGTCGCCTGGGATCTGGGCCGGTGAGCCGGCCTCCATGAGAGAGCGGTTGGCGAAGAGGGGCTGCGTGCGCTTGTAGATGTCGGAGACGTTCGCAAGGTCCGGTGAGCTGCGCGAGAAGATTCGGTTCCACTCGCGAACGGCGACCTTGATGCGGGCCTTGACTTCAAACCCGTAATCGAGACAGCTGAAGGTGTAGAACGGTTGCGTGCTCATGGCGTTGATGCCAAAGCGGCGAAGCGGGTCCACCGGGTTTAGGCCCGCCACGAGGGACTGGGGCAAGCTCCCGCGGAAGGCGTGATCGGCAAGGGGAATGACATCAAACACCCCGTGTGTGTAGTCCTTGGCCTGGCCTGGAAGTGTGAGCGTTCCGACGCGTGAGTAATCGAGCATAACTTGTGAGTTGTACTCGACTCCCGGAGCAGGGGTGAAACTGCCGGGTTCGTTAAAGTTCGGAACCCCCGAGCACTGCCGCATGAAGTTTGCGGAGTACAGGTTCGTTTCCCGGTCGGGGAACGCCGCTTCAACAGTCATCTCCATCGCGCCTTCCTCAGAGCCGAAGAGCTGGGAGATTTTCGTCGTAACGCCGCGGTTGAAATCATCCCGGCCGATGATGTCCACACCTGGGCCGTCCATGCAGTTACGGACCTTACCGGCGCAATCAATTACGCGAGTGTTGGCCTTAGCGACGTCAATCACGTCCAGAATGCTATCCGGTGGATCCGAGGTGTCGCGGCCCGCGACGGTGACTTCGTGGAGTGTGATCTTTCCTTCGTCGCACGCGATGGTAGTGTTTCCGATTTTGTAGTTATACGAACAGAGATCTTCGTCTCTCTCCAAGGCCACGCCAGGTGCAAACTGCGCGTCGTTTAGATCATAGCGACCGAAGTCGAGCGGCAACGGGCCACCGTTCATGTTGATGTACTTGTTACAGAGAGCGCTGAGGGTTCGCTGCGAGGCACTCGTGGGAACTGCGCCGTAGCTGCCGGGGATCGGATCACCTCCGCGCTGGCCGAGGACATCGGCGTCGCAGTTAAACTTGAGAACCTGGCGCGATTCTCCGTTCGAGCGCGCAGAGATGCCCGGGGGAAGGTTCCAGTAGCGAAACGGCTCCTGTCGGATGTACTGGCAGGTGCCGACATCTGAGTTCGCCTGGAGCTCGAAGCCGTTGTAATAGAGGGCGAACTCTTCGGCTTCCATGATGCACGTGATGTCGCGAGATGAGTTTAAGGTCTCCGGTGAGTCGACGACGTCATCGACTTGGCAGTTGACCGATCCACCGGCGTTCGCTTTGTGAAGAACGTAGCCGAGATCGTTGATCGGATCGAAGCCCGAGGGAGTCTTATTCATTGTAAGGTAGAAGCGATTGGCTGAGGTGCCGCTGCCGCCACTGCCGCCGCTCGAGGCGCCGCCGGAGGATCCACTGGTCGTGGCCGTCGCTGACGTCGAGAGCTCCGGCGCGATCTTCTCCTGACAACTCGCGAGCAGCGCGAGCAGGAGAATAGGAGTCGTAGTTTTTATCATCCATGGTCGTTTCATAAATGCGTCCTTTCAGTCACTTCTCGTGGACCTATCGGCGTAAACATTTAAGAGTTTAAGCACCCGGTACTTTCCTTTTTTGCCAAACCAGATAGACTGATTAAGAGGCTTTGATTTTATTGTAATGGCAGACAAGGATCGTCGGGTGAATCAGTCTAAATTGCAGGTTTTTAAAGGACTCGTCGCACGCCTAGGGCAGGTCCATTTTTGCCTTGTGCCCGCAATCTTGGGCATTCTACTCATGTATCCCGTCCGCACCTTTGCCGCTCGCAATGCCACGGTCACCAAGGAGCGGGCCATCATCTGGGCGGATGCCCAGCGGAGTGCACCCATAGGCTATGCTCGCCAGGGAAAAGTTCTTCGTGTCGGGGAGAAAGAGCGCGAGAAAGGTCAGGTGCTGCCTGTGATCGTCTCTGGGCGCATCGGCTACATCTCCGTCGATGACATCGTGATCGATGAGGATCGCAAGGCCGACACGGATGAGGACCGACAACTCACGCGCTTCCAGAAGGCCACGAAGCAGCGCTACCGCGACTACGCGATGGGGTCGCTGGTCTTCTACTCAGCGACGGAGTCTGCCAACTCCGCGGCCGGGAGACCGCAGAAGCAGTGGGTTTTCAGCGGAGGCCAGCTCAAGGGTGAAGTGCGAACCACTAACGATCGGCTCAACGTGAATTTTCTTTTCGAGTACCTGTACGGCGTTTCAGAGAACGAAGCCTTTCGCATGTTCGAACTTGGCGCCGGGGTGAGCTACGCCGTGTGGAATCGACGAGACTTTAAGATTCGCCTCGAAGCGGCAGGTGTTTTCGTTCCCTGGGCCCAGTACGAGTCGGCGCCGTTCTTTACGCTCAATGGCTACGGTGCCGGTGCTTATGCTCAGGCCAGCGCGATCTATTTCTTCAGTGAAACCTGGGGCGTTGAAGTGGCCGGCGGCTTCCATGCGATGAAGCTCATGGGCATTGATCGGCCTTCACCCTTTAAAGACTTCAGTCCGCTCTTCATCGGTCAGCGTTTTCAGCTAGGACTTTCGGGCCGATTCTAAGAGGCCCACAAGTGATTGCAGATCCGCGCGCCGGGAGTGGCGATCAATGGCGATCGTTTTTTCGTTCTCTGTGACTGCCCAGAGAATGAAGTAGCCCTTATTTTGGAAGCCCAGGGCCTCGTCACCGCCTTTAAGACGTGCCACGTTGGGGGCGTCGAGGTGATGCTGAATCTGGTAGCCGGGAGTCGCGAGAGAAAGGGTCCGAGTGCGGACCGGAAGGCCAAACAGGCGCTGCTGGATCACAAGCTTGTTTCCGCGAGCGGTAAGGCGCTTCTCGTAGAAGAAAAACCCCAGGACAACCACCGGGGTGAGGAAGATGAGGGCCTGTAGCGAGTAGATCAAAATGGCATCGGTGGAGTCACCGAGCTCGAGGAGCTTTTTGAGTGGTGCGCGCACGGCGAGCCACAGAAAAAAAAGTACGCTCAGCGATGCCGCAGCGTAACCCCAGAAGATATAGGGCAGCCCGTAGGTCTTGAGCGTCACCGAGGCGTCGTCGACGAGAACGAAGTCTTTTTCATCTGTGTGAACTGGAAGCGGATAGAGAAGTCCCATGAGACATAACTACACCGGTTGGCGGGTTTCCGTCCACACTTCCCCGGGCACAATGTCCTTTATGTCTAAGCGCACGTCGAGCCCGCGGCACCACTGCGCGCGCTCGAGCGCGTTCAGCGTGAGGTAGCGCTTCGCCCAGTGCTGGATCGGGCCCGGGATGTCCTCGGGCGTGAGCGTGGGCGAGAGCGCGAGTTCGACCTCGAGCACGAAGCGCAGGAGCTGGACGTGGGGCCTGTGCTGCGCGGACGTGCGGCGCAGCACTTCGTGGAGCTCCCGATAGAGGAGCAGGTGATCTTTTTTGGTTTTCAATTCCTGCCACTGCCAGTAGCTCCAGACCCATGCCGTCTGGGCCCGCAGCTCGCCCTCGGCCATGGCAAGACCCATCTGAATGTGGTGGAAGGCCTCCGTCAGTTGGCCTTGGTCCTTGTAGAGTTGCGCCAGCGAGAGCTGTGTTCGTACTTCGAGCTCGTGCTTCTCATCTTTGGGATAAGACGTAGGGATGAGCTCGTGGGTTCGCATGCTGCCCTGGAAGAGGTTCATCCAGCGCACCAAGCTCCCTTGTTGCCAGAGCGGAGCCTCGCCGACGAGGACCTCGAGAGACTGGTGGCCCGGCTGAAGACTGAGGGCCTGGGTGGTGGCCAGGGTGACGGCTGGAGACGGTGCACGGTGTAGCTTGTGGGCGCGGGTGAGGGCCACGAGCGCCGGTCCGTCGCTCAGGTTTTGGAGACGATCGAGGCACCATTCTCGGCGCTCGCGACAGAAGTGGGAAAACGCCGGCGGCTCGGCGGAATCGGCGTGCTTTATTTTCGACAAGGGCAGATTGTTAAACACCAAGAGCGGAGCATCTTTCAGGTCGGCGGTGATCACGTCGACTTGTGGCCCCACGATGTCCATGACGAGCACCTGGCCCGAGGCGTCGAGCGCATGGAGGCCCCAGAGCCTTTGCGACTGGGAGCTCTTGAGGTGCCGGCGCAGTTCTGTGACCGAGGTTGATTGCAGGAGGCCATTGATGACAGCTTCACTGATGGGATTGCCTTCGGGGTGTGTCAGTGGATGGAACTTCGAGTGAAGTCCTACGGTCAGGCCCTGGGAGTTCATGGCCGAGAGTGGGAGGAACGCGAGTCCCGGGAGACACACGAGGAGAAGCTTTTGTGTCTTCGTGACTTCCACGAATATGAGCTCGAGTCCTTGAGCGTGAGCGCGGGGCCAGTCGACGAGGCGCAGGTGCTCCGGAGTCTGGGATTGAGCGTCCCAGCGAAAGATGCTCGTGCCGCCAACCGGAAGCGTGCGCTCGACGTGGCCCAGGAGCTCGAGGTACTTGCGAGGTGAGACGTCGAGGCCCTCGCAGTAGGACTTCAGCCACTGGCCCCAGTGGCTCTCCGGAAGCTTGAGGGATTCACTGCGAGTAAACTGCTGCTTGAGGCCCTGCCAGGTTTCCTGCCACCGCGACGCCGGGAACGCTCGACGGTAGTAGGCGAGAAATGCCGTCTGGTGCTTCTTGCCGAGGATGTAAAAGTTCTCCTCGAGGTTTCCGATGAGTCGAACAGGTTCTGGAACTTTCACGCAAGGAGCTCCCGATGACATTGTGGATGAATGACCCATTAGTGATTACTCTCGGTTTGGTGCTGGCCGTTTTTCGCATCTACCTCGAGGTCGTGAGCTTCGACTTCGCGCGCCTGCCAGTCACGCAGCGACTCATGGGCCAAGAGCAAGCGACACGCTTCCACAAGATGGGTTTTTATCTGAGCTTGGGCTACTTCGTGCTCTTCGCTCCCAGCATGCTCTTCGCGTAGACGATTATCCTTCATAGAAATCCACCATGGGAAGCAAGCGGTTAAGGAACTCATACTTAAAGCGCTTGTGCTTCCATTTTTCTAGCATCTCTTTGCGGCAGCGGATGTGGATCTTCACGTCGCACGGGCCCGCGCTGTCGGTGAGATTTTTGAGTTGGTAGAACTTACTCAAGAAGCGGAAATGCTGGCGCCCATTGAGCCGGAAGCCTTCGTCTTTTTTGAGCGCGTTCCACACCACCCACGGGTCCTGGCGCGAACTCAAGACCGAGGCAAGCGTCAGGTAGATAATGGTGTCGGACTCGAACCCGTCGCCCACCAGCACCAGCTCCTGCGGGATCCCCGTCATGAGCAGAATGTTGACCAGGTGATTGAGCTTGTAGAAGCCCTGAGTTTTGAGGTCCTTGGGGGCGAGGTCACCCTCGAAGAGGGCGAACACGCGGCGGTAGTCTTTGAGGTAGATGTTACTGGTGAAGAGCTGGTTGCGATAGAGCCAGTCGCGCATGGCGTTCTCGTAGAAGTGCGGAGATGCCGAGACAACGAAAGGCTGGAAGCCGGAGTCGACGTACTTCTTCACGAGCTCAATCGAGGTTGGCACGGGAGGGAAGTAGCCCAGGGGCTTTCGCAGCGAGAGGTACAGCTCGCGTGGCGAGTGGTAGCGGGTATCGACCAGTGTTTTGTCGAAGTCGGTGATGAGGATGCGCTTCTGCTCACGCACGTTGAGCGGGATGAAGCTTCCGATCAAGAGATCGAGGCCTGGGTGCGTGCGCGTCTCGAACACCAGCAGGCGCTCCACCGGTCCCTCGGCCGGATGGCGCAGGCGCAAGTTAAAGTCGCCGAACGAGTCCGAATCGTACTCGCGGTTGAGCCACTCGGTGCCGTCTTTGTTCATGCCGATCAGGCGCAGGCGGAAGCGGCGTGAGCTTAAAAGACCCACACTTTCGATGGGACGAATGGGTGCGAGGCCCGGGAGTGGATTCTGCCAGAACTGGTGCTGCGCCTGACGCGAGAACGAAAGCGAGGCACGGATCGAGAGATGATCCTCGGTGGAAATGGCATTGAAGTGGACGAGCTGCGGCCTTCTCATAGGTTCTATTGTAGCGGAAATTCTTTAATGGTGCGAAGAGTTGCGTAATTGATGTTTTCTAAGAGACAATCTTTGCCACAGTTGAGGAGAACCACGGCCATGCTCGAGATGCGTTTAAACATTAAAGGTAAAGTTCAGAAAGTGGGCTTCCGCTGGAGCGTGGTTCAGTTCGTGAAGAACGAGGGGCTCGCCGTCACGGGCCACGTCATCAACCTGCCTGATGGCTCAGTCGAGTTAATCGCTCAGGGAGACATCGAATCCTTGAAGCGCATCCATCGCTTCGCCACCAAGGGCCCAGAGCGCGCCGAGGTGCGAGAGGTGACGCAAGAGATCGTCGAGATTCCCGAGCAAACCTATCGAGAGTTCTCCATCGACTAGGCTTTCTGAACCGTAAAGATCACCTGCCCGTCGACCCATTCCTTGGAAACTTTCTTCGGATTTAAGACGCTCTCGACCGGAATCCGGGACACGAGCGATTCCACCTTGTTCACTTTCCGCACCACGCCGGAGTCGTCCTTGCGCTCATCCTGATAGCGGCGGTTGGAGGTGACCACGAGTTCTTTCTGGTTCACCGTCACCTGGACCTCTTCTTTAGCGTACTCAGGCATCTGGACCTTCAGCACGTAGGTCTCGGGACGCTCTTCGAGGGTCGCGGGCATTTCGGTGAAGTTGAAGAACACGTCACTGCTGCGTTCTTGCTCGATGGTGACGCGTTTATTGAGGTCATCTTTGGACTTGGCGAGCGCGCGGTTGTGAAGCTCCTGCAGGTGCTGCTCGGAGGCGATGTGGCGGGCCAGCTGCCCCTGGTACTTCTTCTCGAAGAAAATCTCCTTCTCGCCCAGAGATTTCTGATTCTGCGCGGTGACCTTTTCTTCCAGGGCCACGTGCTGCTGGTTGATGTTACTGAGCCGCGTTTCATTTTTCGTCAGTGTCTCTTTGACTTGTTTCTGAGACTGGTTCTGCTGATCTCTGACGATCGTCTCATACTTCTTCGCCTCTCCCTGGTAGGTGGCGTTGAACTGCTGGCGCTGCTGATCGATGCGGCCTTGCCATTCTTGCTCCTGGCCCTGGGCCACGAAGCGGTTGCGCTCGTTGAGTTCGAAGGCCTTCTGCTGGCCCTCGCGGTGGATGTCCTGGAGCACGCTGTTCTGGCGCACGTTCACGTCAGCGATCTTATCGGCGTAGGAATCGGTGATGCGCTTCAGCTCTTCGTTCGAGTAGGCGAGGGTGTCACTGCGCTTCTGCTCGGTGCTCGCGAGCAGCGCTTGCGTTTCTCGGTCGGTGAGCTTGCGCGTCTTTTCCAGGGACTCGCGCAGGGCCTCAAGGCTTTTTTCTTTGCGGTCCACTTGCTCGGCGACTTCGAGCTGGTGCTGCTCACGAATCTCGGCGAGGTCCAGGGCCTGAATCTTCTTTACGTCGCTGACTTCCGCCTGGTGCCGCTTGGCGAGGCTTTCGAGTTCCTGCGACTGCTTGCGCTGAAGGTTCTGCGCCAGACGGATTTGAGTCTGGGTATTGGGCCGAATGGTCTCACTCATGGAGTCTCCCGGTCCGCTGGGTGCGGACAGAAATCACGGCGAGCGGTACTGCCGGGACACATCCACGAGCGAAGAAGGGTCGCGTCGATGGCGGATTCACCGCCCTGGTAGGCGATGAAGCTGACCGGATTGAGTGTCGAGCGGACGGTGCGCGCATCCATGGCCGTGACCATGGAGCTCGCAAGCTTAGGCTTCACCAGGTACTGGTAGACACGGTACTCGGCCAGCGCCGATGTGGCGCTGAAAATCAGACCTAGGCTCGCGAGGGTTTTGATCAATGCAGTTCCTTGATCTGGTCGAGAGTTTTGTATTCGACCATCTTAAAGAATGACTGGATGAACTCGTGGCGCTCGGACGCCGGAAATGCGGCCAGGGCCGTCTGCTTGCGATCGTAGCTGTGGTGGCGCTCGAGGCGTTTGAGTCCATCTTCTACGATGCGAGAGGCACGGGCAAAACTCAGGCGACGGTTCTCGGAGAACGAGTCGCGGATCCACTGCTGGTGGAAGAGCGGCAAGTGACCTTGCGTGGCGAGAGAAAGAAGCTGCGTGAGTTCCGTTGGCGACTGCGACATATAAATCCACTTCCTGTGTGAGCCCCGGGACATCCTGTTCCGGGTTTCTTCTATCTTACCCCGAGGGCAAGAATGGACAGTAGCGGGTTAGTTTTTCCGTATTGTGCTAACATCGAGGAAACAGGAGGGCCCCGGGCCATGGCCGACGATTTTTATCTACCGGAAGAGACGATGGAGTGGATTGGACAGAAGAAGAGCGAGCTCCTCGCCTGGGTCATCCAGCACCGTCACGACGACGATATTCCTTTTGAAGAATACGGCGACTACGCCGAGCGAGTTCAGGACACTTTGACGGAAGCCGACGAAACTTGGGAGCAGCGCTGGGATGGCCATCGCATCCAGATTCAAATCAAGATGTTCGATGGCGACGAAGTGGTGTGGATGTTCGTCGTGAGCCTCATGGCCCCGGTCCTGAACGAGGAAACGGAAGGGGACGTGCTGGTGCCGGTGCTGGTGTTACCCACGCGCCATACGATCTGGCTCAAGAGCTGGCTCAAGGGCGACGTCGTGCAACGCCGCCAGATGCACTAGCGCGTCGAGACCTGGGAGTGCGGATAGGTTTGCTTAAATGAAGTACAGAGGTTCTCCATGTACTTCGTGCTCTCCGTCTCACAGTAACTCTTATAGAACTGGTTGTTGCCGTAGCGGCCCATGCACGCAGAGAGTGCGGTGCCGTAGGCGTTCATGCACTGGAAGAAGGCCGTGGTGCCGGAGTACTTGAGCACCATCACGCTGTTGATCTGAAGGCCCGTGTAGCCCACGCGACTCTTCTGAACCGTCCCCATGACGGTCTGGCCTTGATTGTGCTTGGTACACTGGGCGTTTCCGAGGTACGTCGAGAGACCGTTCGGGTCGCGGAACATGGGCACGATGCACGTGCCATCGGCCTGATCGGCGGTGTTAAAGCTTAGGCGGAAACTGAGTTCGTTGGTGGCGTCTTGGCACACGTCCACACTGCCGAGCATGGCGTGGAACGCAGTAACGGTCTTCGTGCAGGTGATGCTCGTCCCGCTCTGGCCCGTGGTGCTGCCGGTGGTTCCCCCGGTCTGGGTCGTGCCCGTGCCACCGGTGCTAGTGAAGCCGACACTGCCGACGCCCGTCCCTTGAGTGGTTCCGACACCCGAGACGAATTCGCCTCCCGGAGTCCGAATGCGCTGAGGCGCATCGCAGGCCTGGAGGAGGAGAGTCAGAGGCAGGAGAAAAATGATGTGTTTCATAAAGACCTTCTAGGAAACTCAATAATCCACTAAGCTTGTCGGTCGTTTCAGGAATTTATTGAGGTATTCTAGATTTTTCTAAAGATGCCGAAAGATATTCATAGCTTATGAGAAATCATCCATGAAAGGCCTCATCAAGGCGCTGCTCATTATTCTGGTCCCGATTTTTGCTGTGTACCTCACGGTCACCACGCTGCCGTATTTCGCTTACAACAAGTTCATCAAGGGCGAGTGGTCGCACGAACTCTTTCGTCTCGAGAAGTGGAACGAGAAGTTCCTCGCCCCAGATGAAGTCCGCGGCACCGGTGAGCTGCGCGAAGAGTTTGCGGGGCTCTGGCGCGAGTTTCATCTGCGCGACACCGTCGTCTCGCTGCCCACTGGGCATCCGATGTTTCGCACGATTCCGATCATCTCCGCCAAGGACACGGACGCCGACGTGGGTCTTGGGATTCAGTTCCTGGGGCCTTCGGGCCGCGAGATCTCGAAACTCTTTCTCTTGAAGAGTGGATCCTGGAGTGACCAATTCCAAGAGCAAGGACTCTTCGAACTTCCCCTCGTGCGCCGTGAGCTCATGAAGCGCACCTCGCTCGAAGTCTGGAATGACGTCTTCAGCAAAAAGATCACCGGCTGGGATCTTCCCTGGCAAACCATGGTGTATAACCTCTATCTCCTTCACTTGCGACAGCGCTTGCTGCCCGAAGGGTTCCTGGCCTACGGTAAGCTCGACGGCGCTGAGGGCATGGCCTACGTTGAGATGCCGTCGACGAACAAAGATTACCGCACAGAGATCGTCATGAGTTTCGACAAGGGGCTGGTGCTGTCGTACCTGCTTGTGAGTGAGCGCGACAATGCGGACTCGTCGGATCTGCGTACGCGCTTTCTCAAGGGCATCAAGTTTCGCCTCTCGGACGAGGCCCTGTCGCCTCTCATCTACCGCGAGTTCAAGAATCTGAGCTTCAATCGCCAAGTGGACCAGGAGGGGATGCTCTACCTCCTCTCGGCCTGGTCGCACTCGCTCCAGGACGTGGAGCTGTTGAAGGAGATGATTTATTTTCTCGAGAGAAGCCCGCAGAACGTGTCCCACTTGAAGCCACTCTACCGGTACGCGTTCACGCGCTACAAGAAAACCTTCACCACGCAGGAGCTGGGCCTTGAGAGTGACGACGCCGATATCCGACTCCAGCGCGAGATCGAGCTCGAGGAGCTACGGGAACGTCTGCGCTTGCAGGAGCGACCGAAGACCGCACCTGTCGCTCCGGTGCTGACGCCGAAGGATCAGATGGATAGTTATCTTCGCAAGGCGCGCGAGAATAAGACCAAGGGGGCGCCGAAGAAGCGCGACAAGCTCATCGTGCACTGAAGTGGGTGAGTCCCGTGCACAGCACGTCGGTGAGTTTCTCTCGCAGCGCCGTCGCTAAGTGCGGGATCAGGACCTTGCGCTTCTCGTCCATGTAGATGCCGCGCTTGATTTCGATCTGGATGTTGTTGGTCCGGAAGCGATCGACAAAGGTTGTCACGTAGCCGCCGATGTAAGGATCGTTCACCGCCACTTCGTGGCCTTTCTCATTGAGCGCTTGGGCGAACCAGCGGATGAAGCTCGGGTCACAGGTTTTTCCACGCTGGTCGCTGACGCAGAAGTCAGCGCGGTGAGATTTTTGATGCGGGTTCTGCTGCATGTGATACGCAGTGGGAGCCGACGGCATGCTATGCAGATCTACCACTGGCACGGGCCCCGAGAGCCGGCGCTCAAGGTCGCGGATGAGGGAGGCGTAGACCTCAAAGAAGGGGCGGTGGTAGTGCTGGATGAAGGCCTCTTTCTCGAGCTCTGTCGGCGTCTTACCTACGAGCTTCACCCCTTGGGTGTTCTGCTGCCAGAACAGTACGCAGTTTTCTTCCGCGCGATTGAGGTCGACGCAGACTCGGTGGACGTGGGCCACCAGGACGCCGATACCGGCGGCTTGCAATTTTTTAATGTCGACCAGTTCGTCGACTTTGTAGTCCACGTCCTCCCGCATCGTTTCCAGGTCCGCACACAGGAAGTCGCGGAATTCCTCGGGGACGTCTTCTCCCGAGTGAGGAATGGACAAAATACCTCGGGTCTCATCTAAAAGTGAGGGATGGTAGGTAAACAAGGGGTTTTTAGCGGGGGCGTCAGATTCAAACATGGATAAATTTTACCATGGATGCCCCTCGGGAGTCCACGGGGCCCTAGTCGAGCGCGAGGCCTTGGACTACACTCAAGGCCTATGAAATTCCCTGGACGTCGAAAGACCAAGCACTACTTCCCTGTGGCAGAGCGCGCGCGTGAATCCTTCACGGAAGAGCCCCAGCGCAAAGGCTACGTCTACGTGGTAGGGATCGATCAGCTGCTGGTCGACATCGAGATCCCTGTCACGGATGAGTTCCTCCAGAAGCACGACTTCGTGAAGGGCCAGTCGATGGTCATCGACGACGAACTGGCCGAAGAGATCTACCATGAGTTCAAGAGTCAAAACCTGATCCGCGGCGAATACCCGGGCGGAGCGGTGGGCAACACGCTTCATAACTTTTCGATCCTCTCGGATTCGCCCTCGGTCGCTCTCGGGGCGATCAATAAGATGATCCAGGTGGGTGACTACGCTTTTAAGTACATCTGCAACACCAGCTCCAAAGTGAACCTCGCGCACCTGCAGCCGGCCGATAAACCCATGGGACGCGCTCTGACCTTCGTGACCCCAGACGCTGAGCGCACCTTTGCCATCTCCAAGGGCTGCATGAACGCCCTCTTGCCCGAAAGTATTCCGGTGGAAGTGGTAGAGAAAGCTGCGGCACTACTTCTCTCGGCCTACGTCTTCCGCGACCCCGCTGCGCCGATCTACCATGCGACTCTGCGCGCGGCCCAGATCGCCAAAGACGCCGGCGTGCCGGTAGTGCTCTCGCTGGGATCCTCGGGCCTCGTGGCCGATCAGAAAGAGATGCTCTTGCCGTTCATTAAAAATTACGTCAACGTGCTTGCAATGAATCGCTCCGAGGCGTTCGAACTCAACGGCATCGAGGACGCACTCCTCTCCAGCGAACAGATGCTCGAGTGGGTGGATATGGTGCTTCTCACCGTCGGCGCAAAAGGTTTGTATCTGGCGAGCTGGTGCGACGAAGACAAGTTGCGCCACACGAAAGATCCGCTGCACTCAAAGTCCATCCCCGAGTACAACAAGTGGGAGTACTCGCGCGGCATGTATCGAAAGCTCTGTAAGAACCCGATCAAGATCTTCACCCACATCAATCCGTTCATGGGTGGGCCTCAGGTCATAAAGAACACCAACGGCGCCGGGGACGCGGCCCTCGCGGCCGTGCTGCACGACATCTCCGCTAATTTATACCACCGTCAGATGGTTCCGAACTCGCCCAAGCACGATGGAAGCTACCTCACGTACTCGTCCCTGGGGCAGATCTCGAAGTACGCCAACCGCGTGAGCTTCGAAGTCCTCTCGCAGAACTCTCCGCGGCTCGCGAAGGGACTGCCGGAGCGCGAGGATAGCCTCGAAGAGGCCTACTGGGCGAAGTAGTGAGAGATAAGTTCCGTGAGGCGCTATTCAACGAGATCAAAGGCTCGCTCTTCGAGTACCTCACCGCGCAAGCCGTTGCGCGCACGAGTAAGCTCGAAGCCGCTTTCTTAAAATCACTCCCTCCGCACTACCAACAGGTGCTCGAGCAGCAGGACCACATGACCCGCGAGCTCTACCCAAAGCTCGTCGAGTTTTTACCCCGATGGGCAAAAGCCACGGCAGAGGCCATTCTGGTCAAGCTCGTCGCTCCGGTGACAAAGGTTCAGCTCACGGGCCAGCTCGTGCACACCGAGGCGGCCCGCGAACAGGGCGAGGCGGACTTCTTTGTCACTGATGCCTCAGGTGTGCGGGCCTTTAGCCTGAAGCTCAACAAGAAGGCCGGAGCCGTGAATACGAAGTCCGGCGGCATCAAAAGTTTTTTTGTCACGTACTTCGATGCCTCGGTGGCGGCCGAGCTGCAGGAGAGTTTCAATCAACTCGTGGATTCGGAGTTTGCGATTCTGCGCGAGGAACTTCTGGAACTCGCAGGCCTTGATCTCAATGCGAGTTGGGAGGCGTGGACGGCGGCCGGCTTCTCGGAACTGCCGGGGGAGCTGCCAGCGGATCTGCGCGAGCGCATCCATGCTTTCTACGCGCGCCTGGCCCAGGAGCTAGGCCTCGCTCTCCGACGGATCGAAGCCGAGGCCCCAGAGGCCTTCCTCGTGGGGCTTGAGCGCTTGTGTGGTTTCGGAGAGAAGGAAGTCACGCAGGTCATCTGCTTCCATGACATCCAGGGGACAACTCCTGAGACCGTGAGCGTGCGCGTGCACCAGCAGTCAGACGTGCGAGAGCGGCTTCGAGAGTACCGTTGGCGGGAGACGCAGAACATTGCCTCGGTCGAGCTTGCGCTGGGGGACTGGGTGCTGCAGATTCGCATCAAACCCATGAATAAGTTCACGACGACGGCGATCAAGATGAACTGTAGTCTGCGCTTCTAGGCGCTGCGCACGCTTGGTGTGACCGCGAGCGGAGAGAACTCCTCAGAGGTTTCTGCTGGCCACTGAGCGCTGTCGCTGCCGTAGATAATAATCATGCGGTCCGCGGCTTTTTCCTCTAGCACCTGCTGCAGCTGTTTCAAGCAGAGGGGATCGAGCTCGATTCCCTCCATGTCGATTAACGTTTTCTCTGCCGGTCTCAGCAGTGCGTGGCACACGGAAGCGATGAAGCGCTCTTGGGGCGTCAGCTCAGCGTAGTAGCGCCGTGGGTTTTGGAACCAAGACGCAAGGCCCTTGAGGTTATGGACTTCAAACTTCTGGGCGAGCAGCCGTCCGCGCTCGAGGTAGGTGCCCGCGAGTTCGCCCTCCTCGAAGGCCATGAGAAGGTTATCGATGAGACTCATGTTTCTCAGCAGTGTGGTCCCCTGGTGGGCGTAGCTGAAGCGCGCGCGCGGCGCTTGGAGCTTGAGCCAAGCGAGGAATTGCTTGAGGACGTTTCCGCGTGGGTCCCGAGGCCAGAGCTTGAGGGCGCAGATATGTTCAGAGGGCCGCTTCATCATCTCCGTATCGGTTTTGAGACAGGGGAGCTTAAGCATTTGCACTGGTAGGAGTTGTGTCTTCGCGGCATACTATTTTACGGGATTGAATCAGTTTTGAGGATAAAGGATACGAAGATGGTCGGGAATGTGCGGCAGGCGCCGGTGCTCGTAGGTCTCTCCGGGGGCCTTGATTCCTTGGTCGCGGCCTATCTCTTAAAAATTCAAAAACGCGAGCTCTACGCGGCCGTCATCGCGAGTACGCCCGAACAGTTTCAAGATGCGGGTGAGCAGCTGTTTGCCTGTCACCAGTCCGAGGAGCGGCTTAAGGCCGTGAAAAAGTTCTGCGATCATTTGCAGATTCCGCTTACTGTCATCCGGCCGCGAGAGGAGTTCCAGGATTCGGTGCTTGAGCCCTGGCTGGCCGCCAAGGTGCAAGGGAAAAGACCCCGCCACTGCTCCGACTGCCACGCTTTTCGACTCCAGCTCTTATGGCGCCAGATGCGAGAGCTGAAGTGCCAAAGCCTTGCCACCGGACACTACGCGAAGCTCGTGCGATCCGCCCCGGAGGCGCCGGTCAACGTCTACTCGTCGAATGACCTCGAGTTCGATCAATCGCACCTGCTCGCGACTCTGCCGCAGTCTTTGTTGAGTTCACTCGAGCTGCCGCTAGCGGAACTACAGAAAAAAGAGATCTTGAAAATCGCTGAGAACTTTGCCCTTACACCTGGCCCTCGCGAGGTGAGTTTTGGTCACTGCTTGCCACCATTGCCGGTGGTGACGAACTGGCTTTCTGCTCAGCTACCGAAGGCCTTTGCTCGGCCTGGTGAGTTCGTGCTGGGTGAGTCCACGCTCGGGGACCACGTGGGTGTGGCGTCTTTCCAGTACGGAGAACTCCCCCCGGACGAAAAACTCGCGGCAAAGGAGCTCGTCGTCGTGGGCTTCGACTGGACCAAGAAATCGGCGTACCTCGGAAGTACTACGTCCTTTCTCGACACTGGCGTGTTCCTCCGTGGCTGCCAGTGGGATCATCCGAGCTCGCTGGGCGCGCCTGTGAAGGGCTACCTCCACCGCGGCGGAGGCCTTAATGACCTCGAGGTCCTCGTCACTCCGCGCACACTGGGCGGTGCCTGGGTCACCCTCCTGGAGCCCGATCAAACCATTCTTTTTGAGCTGGGACGGGACCTGACGGTCTACCGGCGCCGTGGGAAGAACGCTAAGGTGCTGGTGGTTGGTGAGATGTTTCGTCTGGCCCGTGACTGGGGTAAGAACACCATCGAAATCGAAGGCAACGGTGGCCCCACCACCAACAGGGTACTAGATAAAGATTTCAACTTCTAGGCCCTCATGGCTTGACCGTCCCTAGAGAGGGCGCGATAGTGCTCGCCATGGACACTCTCGAGCTCCTCCATTCCATCGGTTACCCCGTCTCCCCGGAGGAGCGGGAGAAGAATCGCACCCAAACGGTGGTGGTGGGAATGTCCGGCGGCGTCGACTCTTCGGTCACGGCCCTCCTGGTGAAGCTCCTGGGGTACCGCACCATCGGTGTGTTCATGAAAAACTGGGAAGAAGAAGCGGGAGGCCAGTGCACGGCCGAGGCCGACTGGCAGGACGCGCGCCAAGTCGCGGGCCAGCTCGAGATCCCCATCTACAGTGTGAACTTCAGCGAGCAGTACCGCCAGCAGGTGTTTGCGACCTTCCTCGACGAATACCGCCAGGGCCACACGCCGAACCCCGACATCCTTTGTAACCGCGAGATCAAGTTCAAGGTCTTCTCCGACTACGCCCAGATGCTGGGCGCCGACTTCGTGGCGACGGGCCACTACTGCCGCACAGAAAACGGCAAACTCCTGAAGGGCCTTGATCCCCTGAAGGACCAGAGTTACTTCCTGCACGCTGTGACCGGCGACGTCTTGAAGCGCGTGCTCTTTCCCGTGGGGCACCTGCCGAAAAAAACTGTGCGCGAACTTGCAGCAAAGTTTGACCTCGCGACCAAAGTGAAGAAGGACTCTACGGGCGTGTGCTTCATCGGGGAGCGCGACTTCAAGGAGTTCCTCTCCCAGTACATCCAAACCTCGAAGGGCGACTTCGTCGATCTCACGGGCCGCGTCCTGGGTCAGCACGACGGAGTGTGCTTCTACACCAATGGCCAGCGCAAAGGTCTTGGGATCGGGGGCCCGGGGGAGCCGTGGTTCGTGGCCGCGAAGAACCTCGATAAGAACCAAGTGGTGCTGGTGCAGGGAGAAGATCATCCTGCCTTGTTTAGCGACTCGCTGACGGCGACGGAAGAGACCTGGACGGCCGGCACAGCACCTGCGCTGCCACTTCGCTGTAAGGCGAAGATCCGCTACCGCCAGGGCGACCAGGACTGCACTGTGACTCGGGAAGGGGACCAGCTGCGCGTGAGCTTTGATGTTCCTCAGCGCGCGATCACGCCGCGCCAGTCAGTAGTGTTTTATGTGGGAGACGAGTGTCTAGGCGGGGCCGTGATCGAGGCGGCAGCTCCCAGCTACTTCGCTTTAGGGGCGTCCTTACCGGCCACTTTGGGCTCGAACCCCTGACACTCTCCGGACGCCGCACTGGCCACAGCGAGGCTAGGGACCTGACGGCTCTTAATGCCGTATTTTCGACAGCCATAAGGCGTCTGGGCTTCGAAGGTAATGAAGTAGTGGCGGCAATTGCGGCACAATGGCTTTTCCATCATTCAATTTTATTGAGAAATGG
>JBKHVY010000009.1:0-25473 GCA_046569805.1 Bacteriovoracia bacterium
GGTCATCTCCTCGAAGCGCTTTGAGTACAGGACTTCGTCGTCGGCGAGCTCCGCTACGCTGTAGCGGTAGGTCTTATTGTAGTCAGAGGAAATGATCTCGACGCCGTCGAAGCTTGTAGACTCAAGCTGAACCTGTGCCTTGAGGCCCGTGGCGACGTTGAGCGTCCAGACGTCTTTCAGGATCAAGTTAATCGGCTCGATGTCAAGAGTGCCGCCGACGAGGTCGACGCGAACGGAGCCTGTCTCAGTTACCTGCATTCAACACTCCGATGTACGGCAGCTCGCGGTAGCGGCCGGCATAATCGAGGCCATACCCGATGACGAATTTGTCTTCAATCTCGAAGCCAAGATAATCAATCTTAACTTTGTGCTTAAGCTTCATCGGCTTGAACAGGAGTGAAGCTAACTTGACCTGCTTGGGGTTTCGCAGCTGGAGCATCGCCATGAGTGTCTGGATGGTGAGGCCCGTGTCGACGATGTCCTCGACGATCAAGACATTCTTCCCTTCGACGTTGCACGTGATGTCCATCTCGAGACGGACGTTGCCGCTACTTTGCGTACTATCTCCGTAGCTCGAAAGGGAAATGAACTCGAGCGACAAAGGTCGATTAATTCTTTTGATGAGGTCCGAGCAGAACATGAAGGCGCCCTTCAAGACGCAAATGACAACGAGTTCCTCGTCCGCGAAATCTTGCGTGATCGCTTGGCCCAGGGCCTCGATGCGCAGAGCAATCTCTTCGTCTGAGATCATGACTTCAGGGGTATACATTTCCATGGGGGCTCCTCAGGTTTGACCCCCAAATGCTAGCACCCTTGAAACCGAAACGTCAGTGACTCAATTGCTCCAGCGCCTTAAGCTTTTCCTCTTCGAGAGGGAGGAGGGCCTGCTCTTCTGTTTCTTCGTTTTGGTAGTGGCCGCGACAACGCGCCTCGTAGGCGTCTTTTTCCCCCAGGAGGACTTGTTCCTTGCTGCGACCGAGGCGCTGCGAGCGCACCGCCGGAGCTCCACAGACTGTGCAGATCGCGTGAATCTTCGTCACCTCATCGGCGATGGCGAGGAGCTGCGGAATGGGACCGAAGGGCTGCGCCTTGTAATCAAGATCGAGGCCGGCGCAGATCACGCGGCATCCGCGCGCAGCGAGCTTTGTGACGACGGTGATGATCGCCTCATCAAAGAACTGAATTTCGTCGATGGCCACAACACGCGTCGAATCCTTCAGGCGCACCAAAATCTCTACTGCGTTTTCCACCGGTTCAGCTTTGATGGTGAGCGAGGAGTGGCTTACGACGTCTTCGTCGGAGTAGCGAGTGTCCATGGCGGGCTTGAAGATCTGAACACGCTGTTTCGCGATCTGCGCGCGCTTTACGCGACGGATAAGTTCTTCGGTCTTGCCAGAAAACATGGGGCCGCAAACGACTTCGACGGAACCAGAAAATTGTTGAATCATTGAGAGGTATCCTTCCTCGGCATGAATGGTGTGTGTCTTTGGATAATTTCAGGAATGGCCGAAGATGACAATTACGCTCTGGAATGGGGAAATCTATAACCTATCGATCATGCATGGCCGCAAGAAAATGTCGGCCCTTTCAGCTCACTGCGAATAAATAAAATAAGCCGAGAACCAGCAGACTTACGCCCATCAGCATAACGATCGTAGGAGTGATCAGAATGACCAGAGACAGCGAGCGCGAAGCTCCTAAACGATGACGACATCCTACGTACAAAAGATAGAGCCAGGCCAACTGCTGGAACACAGGCCCGATAATGGGAAGGACTAAAAAGAAATGCGAGCTGAGTGCGACGTTGGTGATGTCACTGGCGATGTCTGACGGATCTTCCGTATGCTTGAGCGCCTTGGCGTAGAAGCGGAAGACAACGTTCCAAACTTCCGTTACCACCAAAGTGAGAATCGGAAAAAAGATGAGATCCAGTGCCGTACTAAAGACGAGAATGTAATACGGCAGAAGTCCGGATTCCGTGTCGATGAACGCCGCGAAGAAGTGATCTGACTCTTGGAAGCTTAGGAAGAGCTCGATAAAAACATTCGCCACGAGTAAGCGCGCGATCGCCTGGAGCGCGGCCAACACCCATGAGATACCGATCTGGTGACTCACCTCGGGCTTCGGGATACCGGCGTCTCCGTAGGGCGCCAAGTTGTGACTCAACCAATCCAGCATCAACCTCGGCTTCAAGAGACACAGCGTATAAGAATGGAGGTATGGAATGAGCGTTTGCATCATGGTGAACCTAGCGTAGCAAAATCCATGGCAGAGTCCAAGGGAAGACTCCAAGTCCAAGAGAGGCCTGCTGCGCAGTGGAGGATCGCCCAGCCTCCCGACACGCGACGCCAGTCGAAAGTCTGACCACCAATGATCGTCGAGAACTGTGCCGTGTCCGCGAGTTGCTTACAGTCACCAGCGCTCAGCAATGTGACATGCTCAAAGGTCTGAGCCGTTTGAAGAAAGCGCTGAACCGCCTTGGTCGCAGAGTTCTCTCCAGTGACGGCCTGGCCCGCTTCGAGAAGTTTCGCTTTTTCTCCGGCCACACCGAGCACCATGCTAAAGGACTTACCGATCAAGCGTTCAGGGAAGCGCTGAAGGAACTCGCTACTCTCGATGTCGAGCGGATAGGCCTTGCCAAGGTGCGGAACCCAGACGTAAATGAGATCAATGCTTGGGTGCTCAAAAAATTCCCAAGTCACAGTCGTCTTCTCATCCACATCGAAGCTCCAGCTCGGGATGCGCGATGGTTTTTCTGGTTTTTGGGTTTGAATGGCACCCTTCACTCTGAGTGACTGTAACCCGGACAGGAAAGCCTGGATGATCGCTGTGCCCCAAGGGGCCTGACTCAACGTCGTCGCCGAGAGCTCGAGCTCCCCTTTGCGCCAGCGACGGAACTTCCCGAACTGCAACAGCGGCAAGAGTCGCTCTTCGCGCCAGCGATCCTCAGGGTACAAAAGAAGATCCCGCAGACGCTGATACTTGGCCTGCAACAGAACCCGTTCGTCATCTACTGCGGCCAGCGATCCCATGTCATAAAGGTCTACAACATAGACCTGGGGATCACCGACGACGCCAAGAAAGAAACTATCGCCCGACGGCGCCATATCACCCCACTCGAATTCAACCTCGTTCACCTTAAAGCGAAGACCTTCAGAGAAGAACTCACGCCGATCGGCAACAGCGTCCACGACACGAGCGATGCGCAGCCGCTCGAGCGAGTGGTGCAACTCCGTAAGAACTTCCGCTCGGGCGATTTCGCCTTGTCCCGTCCGCCACACGCCGTCGACCTGCTCAAGCCGCGCCTGAGGTAACTGGTAGGATCGTGCCTGGGCGAGCGCACTCGCGAGTTTCTTATCGAAGCTCGTCGCGGTATCGAGCCAGCCACTCTCGGTCAGAATCCAAGTCAGCCCAAGTAGTACTGCAAGGGTCGTCGCAAGGACCAGGAGCCTTCTCATAGACTCCTACGGCGCCGGTAAACGAGAATCGCCAGGATGAACGCGACCAGTGGCACCGCGAGCACCGTGACGACAAAAACTAAGCGCAGGTGGGGTGTGCTGATGATCACTGGTTCATGAGAAAGGCCAGGACGATTGAGTGAGACGATGCCCTCATCGTGGGCCAGCCAGCCGAGGATGTTCAGGACGAAGTTCATGTTCGCCGTCTGATTTTGATACGCGTTGCGCGCGAAGACGTCGTTCGAAATAACGGCGATACGCGTGTCTTTTTCCTTGAGATTATTCGTCACGCGCTCGGCGACCATCGCGAGATTGATCGGGCCTTTTCGATCGAGCTTCTCATCGAAGTCCGCCTTGCCCTGGGCCACGGCGGCGAGGTCGCGCTCGGCCCAGCTACCAGGGTAATCGGAGGTCATCGCGAGCGCTGTAACGGCGACATTTTCGTAAATCGGGAGCACCGACTCGAGCGAGGAGCTCAGAGGGAAAATGGTCCGGTTGGTAAAACCGCGAGTGGCCGGATGATTCTTCGAGTAGCGAGAGATCACCGGGATCGTCGCCTCTTGAGACTCCAGTGTCGAGAGTCGATCCACCACGAGATCGTTGAAGGACTGAATCCCCCACTTCGCAAGGAGCTCGCGTAGTTCCTTCAGGTGGTCTTGCTGGAAGTTCGGCGAGTAGGCAAACAATAGACTCCCACCGCGCTCAAGCCAGCGCTGGAGGCGCTGAATCTCTGGCGCCAGGAAGCCGGCACTTGGTCCCCAGACCACGACGACATCGGCGTCGGCCGGAACGTCAGTGGTCTTCTGTAGATCTAGGGGCAGGGTCGTGTAGTTCTGTGCCCGCAAATGGCCACAGAGAGCCGACAGACCATCCTCGTTGTTGTTATTACATGTGGCTTCGCCGTGCGCCCACACGAAGTAGGCACGCGGTTGCTTCTCGCGAATGATCTTCAGCAGTGCATTCGTCACACTCAGTTCGTCTTTGAGCGGGAAACTTACGCGTCGACCTCCGCCCTCAACGATCACGGTCCCGTGCTCACTGACGCCAGCGGCACGCGCGGCCTGAGGTCGGACTTCTGGATCAATCGCTGAGATCACAAGATCGCGGCGAACAGTGCGATAGAGATTAAGAAGGCCCATGGCGCGGGCCCACTCTGCACGCCGAGCATAGAGTGTGAGCGCTGTCCCTTTGGGGAGATCCTTCGTCACCTGCTGCGATTGTGCCGAAAGGGTGTTAAGTGAGCGCTCGCTGATGTCTACTTGGAAAGGGAACTTCCATGCCAAGTAGGCCACCAGAGCACTGATGAAGCACACGAGTACAAACTGGGAAAGCTGCACTAATCCAGTCTTTCCCTGTCGACTGGTGATCCAGGTCAAGATGTCCACTCGGCGCGGATAAAAGATAAGAAGTCCCAACAAGACAGTAAAGACCGTGACACTTAGATTGAGGACGACGTGCTCACTCGCGACGAGCCACAAAGAGACGGACGAGAGCACGAGCAATCCGAAAACGACAACCCAGGCACTATACCACCAGCGATTCATGCGACTCACCAGTTCCTGCTCTCGAGCACCGTGACGGAGGCCCTGAGAGATAAGTAGATAAAGACACCGTAATAGACAAAGTCCGAGGTAGAAAGGACGCCGCGCACGAGCGTCTCAAAGTGGCCCGTAACAGAGAGCCAGCGCAAGGTTTCAGCCACAATAAAATTATCTGTTCCCTGGGCGATCCAACTCAGGATCCAGGTGAACATGATGAACACAAATCCGAGGAGAGCGGCGACCACTTGGTTCTCCGTCAAAGACGATGCGAGGAGCCCCATGCCTACGTAAGAAGCCGTATTGAGCGCAAGACCGAGGTAGCAGCCCACGAGCACCGACTGGTCCGGCACACCCGCCCAGAACAAGACGGCAGGAAACAAAAGTGTGGGAATGAGGAGCACCAGAGTAAAAAGCCACGTCGCGAAGAATTTCCCAAGAACGATCGATGTGTCAGTGACCGGAGCGGCCCACAGGAGGTCGATCGTCCCTTGTTTTTTTTCATCGGCGAGAAGCCGCATGGTGAGGGGTGGAATGAAGAAGAGCAAAAAGAAATTGATGTTCCCGTACAGCCGGATAACAACTTCCTCAATGAAACTAATCTGTGACTGCATGTCCGCAGGGATGGCCTGGATGTTGTCGACGTATCCGACGAGAAGGTTAAAGAAGGTCCAGCCACAGAGAAGCGAAAAGATGCCAATCAGGGTCCAGGCGAGCGGCGAGCGCCACTGCGCGGCCATCTCTCGCTGGGCGATGACGAAAGAAGCCCTCATACATGATCCTTTTGCTTAGTGACCGCGAGAAACACCTGCTCGAGTTGCGAGCCGAGCAGCTGGACACCACGGACGTCGAGATCCAGCTCAACCATGCGACGGACGAGATCGGCTCGGACCTCATCCGGAGTATTGAGATAAAACTTGAAGTGATTCGGGAGCTGGGTTTCTTCGATGGCCGCGACATAGCTCAAGGCCTTAAGCCGCTGGGCTTTGTCGGCATCGAGGCCCGCGAGCTCGACGGAGAGGATGTTCTTACCTAGGAACCGCTCTGTCACTTGAGCAAGTGTTCCATGAGCGAGCAGCTCTCCGTGAGCAATAATGGAAATGCTGTCACAAACCTCCTCAACTTCATGCAGGAGATGACTTGAGAACAGGATTGTTTTTTGTCCTTTTAGACCCTTGATCAACGCGCGCACTTCGACCACCGACTCCGGGTCGAGACCCGCTGTCGGCTCGTCGAGGATGAGGAGTTCAGGGTCGTGCACGAGCGCCTGGGCGATGCCGACGCGTTGACGGTAGCCCTTCGAGAGGTTTCCGATCAAACGCTTCGAGACGTCGGCGATGTTCGTCTGCGCGTAAACACGCTCGAGGGCACTCTCGATGGCGCTTACTCGATGGAGACGCGCGGTAAAGCGCAGATACTCCGCCACCGTCATATCACGATAGAGCGGAGGATTTTCCGGAAGAAGACCTACACGCATCTTGACCCCATCTGCATCAAGCACGGGATCGATGCCACACATGAGGACGGAACCACTGGTGGGACGCAGGAGCCCGCACATCATGCGAATGGTGGTAGATTTGCCGGCACCGTTGGGACCCAGAAAGCCATGAACCACACCACGCGACACCTTGAACTCAAGGTCTTTGACCGCCGTGACTCCGGGATAGTCTTTTTTGAGGTGCAAGGCTTCGATGGCCCAGTCCGATTGCGAGTAGCCGACCATTTAACTCTCCCTCGTGCCCGTTCCCGCACTGTTAAGTTGCGTGGACCGAGATAAACAGTGAAAATACAGCATGGCCTCTTGATTTAAGTCATCCAACTACCGAAAAGCTTGCATGTCCATTGTAGATAATTTCAAGTCAAGAATTCAAGGGATCAAGTCCGTAGTTTTCACTACGCACGTAATTCCAGATGCTGACGGCATCGGCAGCGAAATTAGTCTTTGCATGGCCTTGCGTCGAATGGGGCTAAAGGCGGTTTGTGTCAACGACGAGCCCCTGCCCCTGCGCTACCGTTACATGGACCCAGACCACGTCGTCCTGGGCGTCGACGAGTTTGAGCCGCAGGTCTTCGGCGACATCGGGCTTTGGATCGTCGTTGACACCAATACGGTTGATCGGGTCTGCCCAGCACTCCAGCCGCTCATCAAAAAAACCAACAACGTCCTATTTATCGATCACCATCCGGCCCCACTCCTCGAGGGGAAAGCTGATCAATGCGTTGACACGACTGCTGCCGCCACGGGCCAGCTCGTCGGAGAGATCATCCGCGGCCTCGAGATTCCTTTTGATAAGAAGCTCGCCCTCCCTCTCTACACGGCGATCATCATCGACACCAGCTCCTTCCGCTACCCGAGTGTGTCCGCCGGGACGCACCACTTGGTCGGTGACCTGATGGCGACCGGAATCACGCCGGGCCAGGCTTACAATGGCATCTATGGTGCGAAGAAGATCGAACACATGCATCTTCTCGGCACGATTCTTTCTACTGCACAGACGACGAAGAACGGCGACATCGCCTGGATCCACCTCTCGAAGAATCTCATTAAACGCTTCGACTCTGATGTTGAAGACACGCATGCCTTCATCAACCACTTACTAATCCTGGACAACATTAAAGTCGCCTGCATGTTCCGCGACGATGGGGATGTCTTGAAGCTTTCTCTGCGCTCCTCGGGAGAATGGGACGTCGGTGTGATCGCTCGCCAGATCGGCGGCGGTGGTCACTCGCACTCAGCAGCCACCGTTATCGTGAAGCAGGGAGAATCCACAGAGGACATCATCCAGACGACGGTGACTCAGATCGAGAAGATCCTCGCGACACTCAACCTCTAGTCCTCGTCCTTCGGGGGCTTCACTCCTGCCCAGGCGCGAATCTGATTCTTAAACAAGCGCTCATTGAACTTGAGGCCTGCCCGCCGGAGCTGCTTCTTGTCCGCTGACAAATAGTCGCGATTGGCGGCCTGGAATACAGCGCCTAGGTCTTCACCGGCGAACCAAGTTCCCTCCGCCGGAAGGATCTCGCGGTTATGAGGACGATCGAGGACAACGGCAGGACGACCACAAGCGAGCGCACCTAAGGCCTGCGCCGGGAACACGTCTTCGCTTAAACACCAGACAGCTCGTGCACCGTGGGTGAATGCAGCGGTCGTGGCCGCACAGTGATCCCCAATGAATTCGAGGTTCGGATCGTTGAGCGCTTTCTCCGCAGCGAAGGCCTCGTCGCGGCCGACGCACTTCACGGGAACCTTCGCTTCGCGCGCGAGAGCGAATACCTGTCGCACACGATTGACGTCGGCACCAGCAAGAAGAACCAGGTGATGCGGGTACTCCCCGGTATGCTGCTCGTCGGGAATGAGCACGTAATCGTCTGTCTTAATTCCAGGGTAGATCACACGAAAGTTTCGCTCGAGCTGCTGGTTCAGTTGCTGAGAGGCGACGGTCACCTGCAGTTCTTTAAGCAGGCTTCGTTCCTTTAGGTCCTCATGGTAGAAACTAAAGATTCGCTTCCAACCTGACAATTTGAGATCTCGTGGTGAGAGCTGGTGACACCAGACGAAGCGTTCTGTCTTGGAAGCTGTAGCAATCAAGTGCGCCCAACCGCTAGAAATAATGATGAGCTTGTCGACGTCCGGTGAAACCCTCAATTGCTTTACCATGCTCGGGAGCATCCACGAGCGCTGGCGCAGTTCCGCTCGCGATTGCACCAGGCGAGACAGTGGTGAGGAGTGGATACGGTGAGTTTCGATGCGGCCCAGGATCTTACCTTGTGCATGAGCGAGGCAGTAAATGTCGGCGTCCGGGAACCCCGCCAACAAGAGCTCGAGAAGAAACACGTCCGTGTCGCGCTCTACTAGGAAATCAATCGCAAACGCAATTTTCATATCAGTACTTTTTCACTTGCAGGACGAAGGCTCCGATCACCAGCAGCCCTCCACCCAGGAGTTGAATATCACTTAGTTGTTTTCCTAGAAAGACCCAGTTGACGACTACGGCCATGAGCGGAAAAAACATCTCTACTATCGAGCACAGTTTGGCCGGGAGCCGCTTCAGTCCTTGGTAATAGAACCACATCGCACCGAGCCCAGAAAAGAGAATCATCGCCGTCAAACGCGCGTAATCAGTGGCGTCGGCGAAGACCAGTTTCTGTCCCCAGGGCACGAAGAAACTGATCGCCACGAAGCCCATGAAAAAACGGCCGGCCAAGAGCGAACTCGTCTCGAAGCCCGCGAGACTCAGCTTCTTCCCGAAGACCGTGGTCGCTCCCCAAGCAAGCACAGAGATCCCGACGAGGGAATACCCTCGAACCGCCGAATCGCTGGCGAGCTTTTCAGGATAGAAGCGGATGAGCTGCCATACTTTTTCGATGTCCGGAGCACTGATGAGAAGGGCCCCGACCAAACACACGAGTGCCCAGGCGAGAAACGGCTTGGGCAACGGCTCTCGCAAGATGGCCCAGGCAAGAAACACCGCCACGACCGGCTGAAACTTTTGCAACAGGATCACCAAGGAGGGATTCAAATACATAAAGGCGCCCGTGAACGCCACCGTGGCCAGGCAGCTTCCCACGACACCAACGATGACGAAGCTAAACGCATCAGCAAGCTTGAGTTCACCGATGCGCGGGAGCGAGCCGATGAGCTTGGGTAAGAAGATGGCCGCGAGGAGCGCGTGCTCGAAGAACACGATCACGAGCGGATCGATGCCTTTTTCGACGAGCGGATATCGGATTAACGTATCGAGGGCCCAGAGGAAACAGGCCAAGACCACAAATAGCACACCGGCCACAACGACTCACTGGTTGAAGATGGTTCAACTATAGCTGAAGTCGGAACGCCTCGAAAACCTCTCGTGCACGGGCGGCGGCAAAAGATTTGCGCACTTTCTTTCTTGGCCCCATTTTGCGCTGCTCTCGAGTCAGCTCGATAGTCGGCAGGAGTCCGAAGTTGATGTTCGACGGCGTTGGCTTCTCAACGGTCATGACGTAGTTCACAAGTGCCCCGATGGCGGTTTCCTTGGGCCAGCTCAATTCTGTAAGTCCCTGGAGTCGCCGCCAGAGCTGGCTTGCGACGTAGAGCCCCATGGCCGCGGATTCGGTGTACCCCTCGACGCCAGTGATCTGGCCGGCGAAACTGAGCTCGGGAAACTTCCGACTAGTCATGCTGTCGGAGAGAAGACGCCGGCTATTGAGAAATGAGTTCCGGTGACACGATCCGAGGTGAATGAAGCTCGCCTCTTCGAGACCTGGAATCATCCGGAAGATACGAACTTGCTCTTTGTAGGTCAGGCGGGTTTGAAAGCCCACGAGGTTAAACGCTGCACCGGCGAGGTTTTCTTTGCGCAGCTGTACGACGGCCCAGGGTTCACTGCCATCGGGAAGCTCAAGGCCAATCGGCTTCATACATGAGAAGCGCGCCGTCTCAGGCCCCCGTTCCGCCATCAGGTCGATAGGCAGACACGACTCAAAGAACTTCCATTCTTCGAAGTCTTTGGGAGCAACCTTTTCGGCGGTAACCATTTCTTGGATGAAGAGGTCGTACTGCTCTTTGGTCATGGGAGCATTCAAGTAATCGGCGCGCTCATCGGGCTGCTTATGCCGATCTTTGTAATAGAGCTTCGAATAGTCGAGGGTGTCTGCGTCCACAACAGGAGCGATCGCATCGTAGAAGTAAATGTCCTCGGCGCCGAGGTTATCCACGAGCCACTGCTCGAGCGGCGAGGTGGTCAGGGGGCCCGACGCCACGATGACGTGCTGGCACTCGAGCTCGCGCATGAGCTGGAGCGGGTCCTGAGCCTCAGCTTCGACGACGCGGATGTTGGGATGGGTGGAGAGCTTCTGTGTGATGGCCTTGGAGAAGAGCTCACGGTCCACGGCCAGTGCATCGCCGGCGGGTACCGCCGTCTCCGCGGCCGTCGCCAGGACCACGGACCCGAGCGCGTTCATCTCCGTCTTGAGCAAGCCGTGGGCCGAATCCGGATCGAGCGACTTCAGGGAATTAGTGCACACGAGCTCCGCGAAAAAAGGGATCTTCTGCGCGGGATTTTTTTTAAGGGTCTTGACCTCGACTAGCACCACCGACACTCCGCGAGAAGCGAGGAACCAAGCAGCGTCGGACCCGGCCAGACCTGCACCAATGATGAGAACGCGTGGGGATGTCATTTTTGAGCTTCTTTGTGAGATGACTAAAGCTTAACGGGCCGCACTCAGGGTATTATCCCTGGAAACCTCGACAGTCAACTCGGACAAGGGACTCGTGAATGCAAATTCTACTGCACCAAACCCACCATACGGTCGCTGATTTCAAGGCGATAGAAGCGACTCTCTTGAGCACGATCGAGCGCCCCGGTTTGCACATTTTTCCCGAGCTCTACCTCACGGGCTACCCCCTCGCCGATCTTTGTCTGATGTCGCCGTTCATCCAGACCTATGTGGCTCACCTGAAAAACCTTCATGACAAAATCGCGGCCCTCCCTGCTGCCCCCGAGACGGCCGCTTTAGTTGGGGGCCTCGCCTACGTTCTTGGCGACGAGGGAGTACCACTGAGGATTCGTAACGTCGTCTACTCCGTGATCCCGGGGCAAGGGCTGAGCGAGCTCTACAGCAAGCGCCTGCTGCCGAACTACGACATCTTCGACGAACAGAAATACTTTACTCCGGGTACGGAAGCCTGTGTCTGGGAGTGGCACGGGAAGCGCTTCGCGCTGATGATCTGTGAAGATATGTGGGCCTCGAGTTTTCACCAGCTAGATCCGGCCCGAGACCTTGAGGCCCTCAAGCCCTTCGACGCGATCTTTAACCTTTCAGCTTCTCCCTATGACGTCGCGAAGGGTGACAAGCGCCGCGATCGGGCGCGCACCTTATCGCACTTACTTGAGGCGCCCTTCTTCTACGTCAACCGCGTCGGAGGTGAAGACGAAGTACTCTTCGATGGGGCTTCGTTTTGCGTTAACGGTGACGACACCGTAGGACTGGCCCCGCAGTTCTCCGCTCACACTCTTAACCTCACTCTTCCTGAGCGCGGAAGCTACCAGCGGCCCGAGAGCATGCTCGAGCACACTTGGGAGTCGCTCTTCGCTCCGCGCTTCTCGGAGAATAAGATTTTTCCGCGACAGCTCCAAGTCTGGACTGACGAGGAGTGCGCGAGCGTAGCGAAGGCACTACAATTTTCCCTTCAGGAATACGCGGCGAAGAATGGCTTTAAGAAGTTTCTCGTCGCCCTATCAGGGGGCATGGATTCGGCCCTCGTGCTGACGCTCGCGAAACTTAGTCTCAGGCCTGGCCAAGAGCTCGAAGCCGTCTACATGCCAGGAGCACACTCGCGCTCGATTAGTTGGGACTACTCGCTTGAGCTGTGCCGTCGCCTTGGGCTGCGGCTCACGAGCCTGCCTATAAAATTTTTACACTCGAACGTCCGCATGGCGTTCCAGAATACCTTCGCCGAGCCCTTCGAAGGCCTCACGGACGAGAACGTTCAGAGTCGCCTGCGGGGCCTCCTGATCTACACGCGCTCGAACCAAACCGGCGCCATGGTCATCAACACCTCAAACAAGTCCGAGCTCGCCGTCGGCTATTCGACCCAGTACGGAGACTCGGTCGGTGCGCTTTCTCTCTTGGGCGATCTATATAAAACCGAGGTTTACCGACTTTCCGAGTGGTTCAACCAGCACCACGGTGACCTCATTCCCCGCGAGATCATCGACCGCTCCCCCTCGGCGGAGTTGCGCGCCGACCAAGTCGATCAAGACAGCCTGCCGCCGTACGTTCGCTTGGATGCAATCCTCGAAGGAATCCTCAGCTACCGCCACACCCCGAGGGACTTGGTCAGCATGGGCTTCGAAGAAGCGGAAGTAAAAAGGGTCTTCCATCTTTATGCCAATGCAGAGTATAAGAGGCGTCAGTTCTGCCCCGTGACTAAAATTAAGGCCAAGAGCTTTGGTTTTGGGTACCGGGTCCCGATCAGCAAACATTCTGGTTTTTACCAGTCACAACCCTAGGAGTCTGCCATGACAAACGAAACGAACACGGTTCTCGGTGCTATCGAAAACGTAAAGAAGAACGTTCAGGACAACGTCAAGACTGTTAAAGACACGGTCGCGAACCTCGGCCAGTTCAAGGGCCAAGTGAAAGCCATGGTTAAAGAAGCCCAGGGCGAGTTCGCGAAGCTCGTCAACAAAGACCTCGCAATCGCGAAGAAGAAATTCGCTGCGGAGAAAGTTCTCCTCGAGAAAGAAGTTAAGAAACAGACATTGATCGCGAAGAAGTTCATCGACGCTCAGAAAAAAGAAATCGCAACTCTCCAAGCGAAGCTCGAGAAGATCGTCGCGATGAAGAAGAAAGCTCCGGCCAAGAAAGCCACGAAGAAAGTTGCGAAGAAAGCCACTGCGAAAAAAGCAACGAAGAAAGTCGCCGCTAAGTAATACTCCCAGGGCCCACTCCATTGTGAGAGGGCCCTTCTTTGACATTTTTTGCTAGGGGTGCTGCCGGAAGGTGGCTGAGACAAACCCTTCGAACCTGAAAGAGATAATCCTCGCGCAGGGAAGCCTATGATCTTCATATTTTTTTTCGTATTTTTTGACACATCTTTCGCTCGGGAAAAGCTCCCGCTCATTGATGTCGGCAACAGTGACTTCGTTCCCGCAAGCCACTCGCGGCGCTACTCCCTCGAAGAGGCACGCCCAAAAGGAGTCACGCGTCTGAGCGACCTCACGCTTTTTGAGGCAGCGCTCACCTCGAACTACTCCGCCGGGGGCTACTGGGACATTCTCAGTCTGAGAGGAATCCCACTCGATAACCGCTCAAACTATTTGCGCGAAGACCTTCCCATTAGTGCCGAGACCAGCATCCCGCTGGAGAACAAGCAGGCGCTCGAGGTGACGAAGGGCCCAATCGGAGCGAGCACAGGAGCGCCCTCGCCGGCGGGGATGGTGAACTACAAAGTGAAAAGACCCTTGGCCGAAGACCGGGTCTCCCTCTCACTCGGCTGGAGCCAAGTGAACCAGCAGTCCTTTACCATCGACCACAACGTCGTCCTGGGGGCAGGCTGGGCGGCACGTTCGATGCTCGCTGCCGAGAAACTTGCGCCACCACTAGAAAACAGCGAGGGGACGCGCGGCTTCGCGTCCTTTGCCCTCGACTTCCGTCAGTCTGAGAGCTCACTGTGGCAATGGGAGGTCGAAAACTCACGGCAGTCGGCTCCATCCGCCGCGGGCTTCTCGATGCTCGGAGATCGGCTTCCGAATGTGCCGAACCCTCGTCGCAATCTTAACAACCAGGCGTGGACAAAACCCGTCGTCTTCGATGCTCTCACCTCGACACTCAAGAACGTCACTCTTTTATCCAGTGAGTGGGCCCTCACCTCAAGCCTAGGCGTGCAATCGCTCAGAACTGATGACCGACTCGCGTATCCCTATGGCTGTAGTAAAGAAATTACCTACGATCGGTTTTGTTCTGATGGCACCTTCGACGTCTATGACTACCGTAGTGAAAACGAAAAGCGCCTCACGACGAGTGCCCGAGTCCTAATCGAAACCGAACAAGGCCCTCATGCCCTTAAGCTCGGCGCGGTCTGGAGTCAGCGTCGCGAACGCTTCTCTCGGCAGGCCTACAATTATGTGGGCGAAGGTCGCATCGACGAGCGAATTCTACTCCCCTCGTCTGAGGCCTTAACAGCGGAGAACACCAACCGGGATTCTCGGCAGCTCGAACTCTTCTTGCAAGAGCAGTTCAGCCTTGGTGCGTGGAAGATACACGCGAAGCTTAGTGGCAACGAAATCCAGCGAAACACACAGCGAACCGATGGGAGCGAAAAATCTCGACTCCGTGAACACTTCGTTCTCCCGTCTTTGGGAATCGAGCACATTGGAGTCTTCACGAGTTACTTAAGTTTTAGCGAAGGCAGCGAGCTCTACTCTACACCGAACCGTCCAGACTACAGCTTCGCCGGCAGGGTACTCGATCGAGCAAGGTCTCAGCAGTGGGAGGCCGGCGTGAAGACATCAGAAATTCAGTTCTCAGTGTTTCAGTTGACACGCCCCTTCCTGCGCGATGAAGCCCCTGTTTTTCGTATTGATGGAAACTACCGTCAAAGAGGTGTCGAAGTGAGCACACAGAGGTCCTGGGAGCGCTGGCAGTGGCAACAGAGTGCCATGGCCATCGCCGTCGATCGCTCCGATAACCTGAAGGTCGTCAACGTCCCCAACCTCACGTGGCGCTCGCATCTCGGCTACCAACTACAAAAGGACCTGCAGCTCCTCGTCAGCGCGATCTACGAGGGCCATCGCGAAGTTTTAATCGACGGGAGCCGGCAACTCGATCCTTGGTGGCGCTTTGATGTCGGCCTCCAGTGGCGCGAAGTCGCCATCAGAGTCACGAACGTCTTTGACTCGAGATACTGGCGAGAATCTCCACGACAATACGGGCACACCTATCTCTATGCGGGTGAAGTTCGACGGCTGAGCGTGTCTTGGACGACGCTATTCTGAAAGACCAATTTCAACGAAAAACTTACCGACGTTACTGTCAAAGGGCACGACCACAACTGGCCCCTTGGTCATTGCGTTTAGCGAGTGCCCTTTCCCCGTCACAACCGAAGGAATGGCCATTTTGATTCCATAGCCCTTTTCGTTGAGGACGACCTTCGCCTGACCGAAGATCATGTTGGTGATCTCTCCGGCGCCGTCGACGATCTCCTTGTCCATCTTCGTGATCTCTTCACCGAGCATTCCGGACATGACCTTGAGGAACGTCGCTTCGGGGAAGCTGATCACGACGGAGCCGTTGAAGGCATCACTGACAACGCCAATGACACCCGAGATATCACCGACCAACTGTTCGTTCGCCTTCTTAAGAAAAATCTTACCGGCCTTCGCCTGCACTTGTGCCTGCACCTCCAGGACGTGCAAGGTGGCGGTAAGGAAAGGATCAATGAACTGCGTATCCATCGTCCGCTTCGCGATGACGCCGAGGTCGATGAGCGCAGCGGTGAGGTTCGGAGCGATTTGAAAGGCCCCGTCGATGCCCTCTTTCTTGAGGTAGCTGAGGACCGACTGGTTCACACTGATTAGCTTCATGCCCTTCTTCGCGTTCTTTAGTGCCATCTGATAGCGCAGGAGCGAACGCACCCATTCCTTCGAGAGGTGCATGAGAAGCTGGCAGTCGACGATGAGTGGCTCGAGGTCGAGGGCGAGGATTTTCTCCAGTTCCTCGTCGAAGAACTTTGCCTGCCTGAACTCGAGCGTCCCCTCGAGCTTAAGCTTTCGGTAACCTTCGAGGCTTTCGAAGACGAACCCCGTCGATTCGGTTGAACTCATTAGGCACTAGCTCGGAGCGCACACTTCTTATAGGCCGACTCGAGCTTGACCTTCAGCGAGTCTTTACTAAAGGGCTTAACGACGTACTGGTCGACGCCTGACTTGATCGCCTCAGCGACCTGTGTCGATTCGGCTTCGGCCGTCACAAGGAGGAAAGGCGTTTTCGTAAGTTTCGCATCCGCACGCACTTGCTTCAAGAACTCAAGGCCAGTCATGTTCGGCATGTTCCAGTCTGAAATAATTAGGCCATAGGGAGTTGCTTCGTTGGCCTTGACCTTTGCCCACGCTTCTTTACCGTCCACGGCTTCTTGAATATCAGTAAAACCAAGTTCACGCAGGATCTTCGTCACAACCTTTCGCATTGTGAGCATGTCATCGACTACGAGAACTTTTGTCTTTGGATCAAACATACGAAATCTCCTTACGCGGCCAGTTTATCTTGGTAACCAATTTTACGATAGATTATGACTTTATTCTGCAGGGTTGTTTTGACCTTATCTGTGACTCCCATTAGCGTCTCACCGACGCCAAGGATGAGACCACCATTCGGATCGAGACGACTCAAGAGCGACTCCACGCACTGGCGCTTCGTTTCAACTTTCATATAGATGAGAACGTTGCGGCAGAGAATCAAATGAAACGAGTCGGATACTGTGGAGCTCAGGAGATTGTTGTACTGAAAGCTGACATGTCCCATCAGCTTTGCGTTTGCCTGCCAGCCGCGAGGCCCTTGTGTGAAGTACTTCTTCTTACGCTCCTCGCTCAGACCGCGCATCATTTCGAAGTCCGTGTAGAGGCCGCTCTTTGCCTTGTCGAGGGCGCGCTGACAAATATCCGTACCGAGGATCTTAAAGTTTGGCATCTTGACCTTCTGCGAGAGCTCGTCGAGAGTGATCGCAGCACTGAGAGCTTCCTGGCCCGTGCTCGAAGCCGCAGACCAGATCTTGATCTCCGGCGGGTTCATTGGCAGGATGGTGTTCTTGACGAAGTCGATGATGGCTTCGAAGAACGCCGGATCGCGGAAGAAGAGCGTCTCGTTGTTCGTGGAATGGTCGAGGAGTCGCTGCTTGGTCTTGAGGTCCGGTCCGCGCTGAAAACTCAGCAACAATTCATCAAGGCCTGTCTTGTTTTCGAGCTTGGCGATTTCTTCAAGCCGCGACTGGAGCTGATAGAGGTTCGACTCGTGGAAAACGATTCCCGTCTCTTGCTCGATGTACTTCGAAAAAAACTCTAGCGCCTTAAGCGACATTCAATCCGCCTTTCGCTTTAGAGATCGTACAGACTTTCATCGCGAGCTGATCTGGGCTGCCAGTATAATCGTAAGCCCCGAGCTCATGCACAGCTCCGGGCATCCCAAACACAACGCAGGTCTCCTGACTCTGAATCAGGATGACCCCGTTTTTATCCTTAACGTACTGAGCACCCGTCGCACCATCTCGTCCCATTCCTGTGAAAACAATTCCCAGGGTATTTCTACCGTAGATATCCGTCGCTGTTTCAAACAGATGGTCCGCGCAGGGCCTGACGAAGTTTCTCTGTGGCCCCTGGTCCAAGCTGATCACTGGCTTCTGTTTGGTGCCCGTTAGTTTCATGTGAAAATCACCAGGTGCGACGTAGATCTGGTTTGGGACAAGGACTTCACCATGAACAGCTTCTCGTGCCACTTTTCCACACACTTTCCCAATTCGTTCCGCGAGTGAGGCCGTAAAGACCGGAGGCATGTGCTGGGCAATCAATATGGGATAAGGCACGGGTGCCGACATCTTGCTAAAGAACTCAGTAAGGGCGTTGGGGCCACCGGTTGAAGATGCAATCACTAAAACCTCAGGCCGAAACGCTTCCCAGATGACCGGGATCGACGATGCTTTAGTGACAGAACGAACCGGCGCCGAAGCCGCAGGAGTACTGAGATCTGGAAAGAGAGATGTGATCTTGGGATATAGCGCCTGCTTAATCTTCTCGGCCGGAGTAAGCGTCGAAGCATCCGGCATGGGCTTCGCGACAAAATCAGTCGCTCCAACCTGCATCGCTTCGAGGGTCTTAATCGCGCCGGCACGGCTCTGAGAAGAAAAGAGTACGACTTTTTGCTTGAGACCGAGTTGCTTCATTTCGGTGAGGGTACCCATTCCGTCAAGGACTGGCATTTCGAGATCCAGCGTCAGGATATCGATCTCCTGGGTCTGTAACTTCTCGATGGCAATCTTACCGTTCGAAGCGAGCGCGACCACTTCAATCTCTGGGCAGTCTTTAAGCGCCTGCTGAATCTGCGAGCGAAAGAGCACGGAGTCGTCGACGATCATGAGTTTAATTTTTTTCACTGTTACTCCAGAAAAGGCTACGCCGCGCAGCGCTTGTCGAGTTCTTGCATGACCGCTTCTAACCGCAGTACGCTGAGGATCGCTCCGTCCGTCTTGTAGACTCCTGCGATGAAGCTTCGAACTTGCGAAGGCACGGAAATCGGACACGCCTCGAACTTCGTTTCGTCGGCTTCAACGACATCCCCGATCTGATCCACCAGAAGAGAAATGAGAACGTCATCGATCTTACAAACGACAGTCATCTTCTCCAGGTTATCTTCTTGCTTAAGCCCGAAGAACTCACGAAGGCCAATTGCCGTAGCGATCTGACCACGAAGATTAATCAGGCCCTTGACGAAGGGAGGCGCAGTACGCATTTTGGTAACGAGCATGGGCTTCGTCACTTCTTGGACCTTCATCACATCAATCCCGTACCAGCGGCCGTCGATGTAGAAGGTAGAAAGCTGCGCAGTTTTATGTGCTGTTTGTTCGGTCTGCGAGTCAAAATTAAGTACGGTTTTCATGCGATCTTCCTTTTATTGTTCACGAGGCATTCGTTGACGAGGAGCGGAAGCAACTTGCCTTTGCTCTTCTCGAGGAAGGTTGAGAAGCCCGCCAGCTTCGCGGCCTTAAGGTCACTCTGAGAGTTCTTCGTCGTAAAGGCGATCATCGAGATGTTGCGCATGCGCTCAATGGTGCGAACTTTTTTCGCAAAGTCGTAACCGTTCATTCGCGGCATCTCAATATCGGAAACGATGACGTCAAAGTTGCAGCGATGGTTGGCGATCTGACGCAGGCCCTCGATCCCATCGACGGCTGACTCGACGACGTAGCCCTCGGCCTGGAGCTCCGAGACGATCTTCTGACGAATAGAGTCGGTGTCCTCGACCACGAGGACGCGCCGGCCAGCGTTCTCGATGACCTGCTGACCTGTCCGCTTGAGTGCCATCTCGTAGATCCGCTCGACGTCGACGACCACGACGATCTCGCTTGCGGTGACAAGGTTCCCGATGATGGCTTCGTGACTCGTGACCGACTGATCGAGGTAGTCCTTCGTCGACAAGACGTCAATGATCTGATCGACCTCGAGGCCATAGAGCTGTTCTTCGAGTTTTATCACGATGACCTGGGAGATCTCTTTTGCCTCACCAGAGACATGGCCTAAGCTTTCATTCAGAGAGATGATACGGAGTACACCCCCGCGGTAGCGAATGACACGTTCGTCACCAGAGCGTTCGATCTGTGACGTCTTAAACTCCTCCATCCGTGATACCATCGACAAAGGAATGGCATGCTTTGCCGAATCTCCCATTGCCACGAGTACGTACTCGCGCGGCTGATGGTCGATCGACATTTCATCGCTGTACTTGTCAGAGCGTTCTTGCTCTTTTGCCATTGGTACGTTACCGAAGTTTTTCTGAGCAATACCCTGTACATCGAGGATGAATGCGACGCTACCGTCGCCTAGCACCGTGGCACCGGAGTAGACCTGAATCGGCTTGAGGAAACGGGCCAAGGGCTTCACCACGATATCGGCCGTGTCGAGGATCTCGTCAACGATCATCCCGAAGAGGTAATTGTCAGTGCTCAGGACGACGATGTTGATCGATTCTTCGTTCTCGGGTCCGTCCGATTCAAGGACCGTCTTTAGATTCAAGAGAGGGAGAATATTCCCGCGGAGGCGATAGATCGGACGATCTTGCACCATCTCAATCGAGGTCTTGTCGACGCGCACGAGTTCCACGAGCTTCACCTGAGGAATCGCATAGCGGTCCTCACCGGAGCGCACGACCATGGCAGGGACGATCGCAAGTGTCAGAGGAATCTTAAGGGTGATCTTCGTACCCTGGCCTTCGGTGCTCGTGATGTCGACGTGGCCACCGATCCGTTCGATGTTACTCTTCACGACGTCCATGCCGACACCGCGACCAGAAACGTTGGTGACTTTTTCTGCGGTCGAAAACCCTGGGGCAAAGATGAGGGCCTGGACTTCTCGATCACGCATGTCCTTGGCGTTTTCGGGCTTGATGATTCCGCGCTCGATCGCTTTGTTAAGAAGCTTCTCACGCGAAAGGCCACGGCCATCATCGATGATGTCGACGACGACCTGTCCGCCTTCGTGGTAGGCTTTGATCGTTACGGTCCCTGCTTCCGGCTTGTTGGCAGCGATGCGAACGTCCGGAGTCTCAATCCCGTGATCACATGAGTTTCGTACGATGTGTGTGAGTGGATCTTTCACGGCTTCAATAAGTGATTTATCGAGTTCAGTCTCGGTACCAATTAGCGTCAGGTTAATTTTCTTGTTAAGAGTGCCCGAGAGGTCACGCACGACGCGCTGAAACTTCGTGAGGATGTTGCCGATCGGCTGCATCCGCGTCTTCATTGTTTCTTCTTGCAGCTCGCTCGTGACGACATCGAGTTTCTGACTGAGGTTCAAGAACTCGAGATCATCGCTCTTGCTGGTGTACTGCAGGACCTGGTTTCTCACGAGCACCATCTCACCCATCAGCGTCATGAGACGATCAAGTAGTGAAACCTGGACACGAATCGTCGTATCGGCTTTTTCGGCGGCATCGGGCTGTGCGGCGACACCCGCAGGAGGCGTCTGCGGCTTGGGTGCCTGTACGGCAACCGGCTGAGTTTTAATTTCTTCTTGTGTGCTCACGATCTGTTCCTTTGATTTTGTTTCAAGGCCCTTATGCAACTCAACAACGGGTTCTGTGTTCGATGCTTGAATATATGGTGTAAGCAGGCTCACCATGAAGTTTGCCTCTTTGCGGGCTTCTTCGGTCTGTACCGACTGGATGCACTGTGGGAAGAGGTCGATACAAAGGAGCAGTGTGCTGACATGCGACTTATCGAGCTCAGAGACAGTTCCAGATCGGACACCCTCGAGACTCGACTCCATCGCATGAGCGAGAGCGGAAGCAGCGCTGAATCCAAAGAGCTGCACGGCACCCTTGATGGAATGAATGTCGCGGTAAAGAGAATCGACGAGACCCTCTTCCTTAATTCCTGCCTCTAGCTTCATTAGCGCAGTCGAAATACGATCGAGCCCCTCGGCGACTTCGGAGCGGAACTCCGGATTGTCTTCTGACACCGATTCGGGCCCCACGGAGGTGGGCTCGTGATGCACCTCAGGTTCGTCGACCTCAGGTGCATGATGTGTCACAGCTCTCGAAGCCGAAGAACCAGGAGTTTCGTAATCAAAGGTGTAAGGCTGCGCGTCCATGATGGATCGCGTGGCGTCGTTACCTTTAAGGAACCAGCCAATCAAGTGCTTCGGGATCGACTGCGTCGCCTTCGACTGCATCAAGATGTTTTCGAGCTGATGCACATGGTGCTGGAGCTCTTGCCAGTCCATCATCCCAGCCGCGCCCTTGATGTTGTGGTATGAGCGGAAGACTTCGTCGTACAGCGCTGGTGCGGATTCACCATCAGAAAGCTGATCGAATGCGAGTAGGGCCTTCTCCGCACGATCGAGCAACTCGAAAATCTCAATTTTAAATTCTTCAATTTCTTCGCTCATCGCACACCAATCCCTTTGCGTATTGCAGTCTCTGGCTTTCACTTCATGGAAATCCATTATTATTTTCGGTGTGTTATGGAGATTTCTTGAAAGCTTAGAAAATCCTCTTTAACGAGAAATTCCCGAGGGTTTTGGTTTGCAGTATAGCTAAAATTGGTAAGAAGCCGTTAAGACGAGACCAGAGCTTAAGTCACCTGATGAAAATCACTAAATTCTGCGATCTGTGTTAAGTAAATTCATGAGTAGAAAGTGTTTTCTTAAGAAAAAATAATCCGTGAAAACAAAGGCTCACTCCCCTACTCTACGAGCAAGCCATCGATTCTGCGTAGAGCGAGATCTTTTGCTGGCACTTACTGCGTGAGGCCCTCGGCCAACCGGCGCAGATCGAGGCCATCGTTTTCGAGGGCGTCCTTGATCTGGAGGATCTTTTTATAGAACACCGCAATCCCCTCGTCGCCGTCAGAAAACACGAGCGATCGGTTGTTCGCCGACATGCTGAGGTCGACGCGAAACGTCTGCTCCGGGTGAAGAGACAAGAGAAAGCCGATCCCCGTCTGCGCGAAGACCGCATCTCGCCGAAGCTCGACGAAGGACTCCAGGCGCTGCGCGTGGCTTCTGCCACCGTCGACGGCACGAGAAAGTTTTTTTCCGATCCGTCGAAGTGAAGCCTCGAAGCTCGTGCGGTGCGACGATTCCGAGTGCGGGTGCTCGACGTAGAAGTCAGACGCCGCGAGGCCCTTCGCGGTGAGGTACGCGCGGTAGCGCTGGATGATCTCCGAGGCTGACAGGCCCGGTGTCCGAAGAACGACTTCGGGCCCCATCACGAGCTGGTAGCGCAGGCCGAAGTTCTTCGCGACCTCTTTATCTCCCTGCTTCCAGGAGTCAAACGGAATTCTCTTGAAAACGTCCGTCGGGAGCGCCTTCTCGAGCGAGCGCTTGATCTCGAGGAACTCGCTCTTGCGCAGACGACTATCTTTGCGTTCGAAGGTCTGAACTATATTCTGTGCCTCGAGGGCCTCGAACTCCGCGCTCACGGAGCGGAGGAGCACCTCGATCGAGCGATGCGTGAAGAGACGGGACCACGAGTAGCCGAAGCGGCCATCGTAAGTCTTGCCAAACGATCGGAGCAGGTAGCGCGAAACGCTCTCGTCGGCTTCGCGAAAGGAGATCCGGCTCGTCGACGAGGTGGCGTCGAACTCGAAGCCGACGATGCGGTTCCCGAGGTCGGCACTGAAGCGCGAACCGTCTTGATCGGAGTTCGAGCGCAGGCTGCGGCGGATCCGCGCCAGGTTCCCGTTTTCGTAGTCGGCGCGGTAGAGGTCTTCGAGAGGACCCAGATCCATGATCACTTGCTCCTCGACCTCTTCGCTCGTGCGGAAGGGGGACGCGAGCCGGAGGCTCTGGAACGTGCGCGCCTGCCGAAGGACCTTATCGAAAGCATCGGCGACGGCCGGGTCCTCGAGGTTCAGAACGTAGTCGACGAGGAACACGCGCGCCTTCGTATCATGGTAGCTCACCTTGAGCGGCTCAGGGTCGACGATCCGCCGGAGCTGTCGGTCGAGCTGCGACACGCCGAAGACATCGAACTCCCCGCTCCAGCCGACGTTGACGCCGACGCCCGCCTCTTTCCCACGGCGAGCGACGATCTTGAGGCGCACGTGCTTCTGGTCCAGCCGGACGACGTGGATCTGGTACGACCCGTCGATGAGGTAGTTGGCATTTAGGCGTACCGCCCAGAGCGGGTTCCCGAGGAGCTTGAGCAGATCGCCACTGACGACGAAGCCCATGGATGCTTTGAAAACGAAGTAGTCCCCCGTCGCGAAGCGATCCCCGAGAGCGGTCGCGGCTTTCATGGGGATCCGGCGCGGCGAGTACGGTGCGACCGTCTCGGCCAGGCAGGCGTTGTCGAAGAAGCGGATGAAGGTCGCCTCGGCGCTATGGCGCATACCTGCAGCGACGGACCAGCTCAGGCCCTCACTCAGGTCGCCGGACTCAGAGGGAATCAGGGAGGACTTGAGCCTCCAGCGATCAGTCCGCGCGTAAAGGCCGTTGGTGTACGCGGGCTCGACTTCGTACTCGTAGCCCGCGGCAACCGAGGCAATCGATCCGACGTCGAACTCAAGGAAGTCGAAGTCGAAGCTCGGGTCGAGGGTCGCGATCTGCTCCGAAGCGCTGCGAGCGCGCTGCCCATCGCAGAAGCTGCGGGCAAGGGCGCTCGAGGAGAGACCGAGAACGAGGGCGACGAGGAAAAGAGATCTCATGAGACTCTACTCCCACATACGACTCATCCGGGCCGTAAGAACCTGCAAGAGAGAGTAATTTTTACAAGCGCGGTCTCGCGGGAACAATCAACCGCCTCACTAACCGAAGAGAGGTCTACTCGACTCGGACATCCATCCCCGCCGCCCGAAACAGGTCGGCCAGCGCTTGCGCATTCACACCCTGTGGGAACTTCACAATGACCGACACGCGGCTACGAGAGATCGTAATGTCACGCAGGTAGATCGCGTGCCTGATTCCATCCCGGCGGATAACTTGTGCCACGGCTTTCTTGACCACCTCTGGGTCCAGTGGAGCTCCGCCGAAAGCGCGGGGTGGAAAAACGAGTTTCAGGTCGATGGCCGTAGAGGCGCCATCTTGTGCCGGTTGTCCGGCGGAGATCTGTGCGACGACGCGAGGATCGACGTGGGGATTTCCATAGCCGCTAAAATCCTGGATCGGGTCGAGCGGCAGCCAGATGAAGTCCGGATGCATCTGGTTGTGTCGAGACAGTGGATAGTTGCGCGAGTCTTCCTGGTGCTCCCAGATGCCGTCCCCCACCATATTACCAGCGGACAGAATTTTCGTTCCGTCGGCATTGATTCGGACGGGAGCGTCGACGTTGAGCCGGAACTGAAGGAAGCGGGCTTCGTAGTCTTCGCCGAGGTTTTCGATGGAATCGTAGTCCGTCGTATTCGCAATATCGAACTTCGTACTCAGGTGTGCGGGGTGCGTGCCGAGGTCATTCGCCCAGTAAATCTTTATCCGCAGGAAGACGCTCCAGTAGCTCCGGTTTCCGTCACGAACTTCGGTGATGTCCGAGGGCCGAAGTGGAAGGATGCGGTAGCCGACGACCGGCTGGTTCCAGACCTCGTCGCCGGTGAAGCGATCGATGACGATGCCCGTTTGTTGAGCTCCTACGTAGTTCGTGAAAATCAAAAAAAACGCTCGTGGGGAAACATCCCAGAACTTGCGGTAGGAATCCGTTGGTCTATCGTGATCATGTATCCACGCACCGGTTTTTTTCTCTTTATCCGTCCAGCCGGCATTGAGGCTTGAGCTCGAGAGCCACAGCTCAGAGTA
>JBKHVY010000010.1:0-20789 GCA_046569805.1 Bacteriovoracia bacterium
GAGATCAACGAGCACGACGAAGTCGGCGTCGCGACGGGCCTCGCCTGGACCGCGGCCGGCGGCGAGATCCTCAAGATCGAAGCCACCAAGATGAAGGGCCGGGGCATCACGCTCACGGGCCAGCTCGGCGAAGTAATGAAGGAAAGCGCCCAGGCCGCGATGGGCTTCATTCGCTCAAACGCCGAAGCCCTGGGCATCGACGAGGACTTCTTCGAGAAACACGAAGTCCACGTTCACCTTCCGGCCGGCGCCATCCCGAAGGACGGTCCGTCCGCCGGCATCACGCTCGCGACGGTGATCGTGTCTCTCCTCACGAAGAGCGCCATCAGCAAGGACATCGCGATGACCGGTGAGATCACGCTCACGGGTAAGGTCCTCCCGGTAGGAGGCATTAAGGAGAAGGCCCTTGCGGCCATGCGCGCAGGGATCGAGACGATCATCATTCCGTGGAAGAACCAGAAAGACCTTCTGGATATTCCGGAGCAGCATCGCAAGAAGCTGACCTTCATTCCTGTTAAGAACATTCAAGAAGTGCTTGCGCTCGCATTAGTTGACTGGAAGCCTCAGGTGGCCAAGCCAGCTACGAGTCGACGCAAGAAAGATGGCCAAGTCGCCGCTTAAAAATGATGGGCCCTCCGGGGCCCTTCTTTTTTTGCTCCTCTGAAGAGCTTTTGTTATCCTTTTCAGATGAATACTCCCCACTCTGCCTTTGGCCAGTTCTCTCTCCTCGTCGTCGATGATTCGGACTTCGCCCGTGCGCAGATCTCGGGCCTCCTCAAGGATAAGGGCTTCAACGTCGTCGGTGAAGCGAGCGGTGCAGAAGAAGCGCTTAAGCTGATCAAGGAACTGAAGCCCCACCTCGTCTTAACCGACATTGTTATGCCCAACGTTTCGGGGATCGAACTAGCAGAGAAGATCAGCAGTAACTTTACGAATGTGGGCGTCATTATGATTTCATCGCTAGCGCATGAACAGGTCGTGCTCGAGGCCATTGCCGCGGGCGCAGTCGACTTCGTTCGCAAGCCCATCGATGTTGTCCAGCTCACAGAAGCCGTCGAAAAGTATCTCACGAGCATTAAGAAGGACTAGCCCATGCACCCGCAGCTCGGTGACGTAAAATCCTACCTTCCCGCCATCGTGCCCCTCTTTGGCAGCACGCAGCTCGAGCGCTTCGACGGAGAAAAGATTGAACTCACATCTGCGATCCAGGTACGTATTCCCTTCGTCGGTATCGTCTCAGGAGAGCTTTGGGTCTGGTCGGATCTCGACCTTTTGAAGCTTCGTTCCAATGAACGCGCCTACGCACGCGGTGTCCTGGGTGAAGCCGCCAACATCTTGGCCGGCATGGCCCTGAGCGATTTCGCGGATCGCTTCGACGGAAAGATCATGCTCGCCCCACCTCATATCATCGAAAACAAAACGGTCGCGCCGATTGACGGTGAGGACTATCACCTCCGCCTGCTCGACGGAGAATGTCGCTGTCGCGTTGTCGTAGCACCGGGAGTGATCCAATGAAAAAACTGATTATGTCGATCGCCGTATTTACGGCGACCTACCTTTTGCTCTCCATCGAGCTCTCCGGTGGCACGCTGTTTAGCCACCTCTACTCCGTGACCGCCCCTCTGACGAAGAGTGCGCAGCGGATGGTCGAGGCGGCGCTCGGGAAGAGCGTGAACGAGACGAAGAGCGTGAGTAAGCAGCTCTTCAACAACACGCTCCCGCAGGCAAGTAAGGCGAAAGCTTTGGTGCCCCAAAAGTTCAAGGCCCCGGAAGAAAATCTCTCCGAGGCCGAGAAGGCGGAATTGAATAATCTAATTAAAAACTACAGCCGTTAATTACTGATTGGCGGCGCCGCGCTCTCTCGAAGCAGCAGGCTGAGAGGTCGTCTCTGTCTTAGGATTGCTTCTTTCAACGCTGTCAGCGACTTGGCCGCACTTCGACTCGGTTTCTGCCGCGAAGACGGCGACGGTGTTCAGTGTGAGCATAAGAGCGATAAAAAGTTTCATGATGGTCCCCTTGGTTGTTGACTGTCTTACCCTCTAGTAGAGCAAGCCCCGTGCCATTTCCTTGTTTGTGAATCCAACGGGTTGCCGGACGCACCTGTCGACTTACTAGTCACTTCGTCTAAAAATAAAACGGACCCACGGTGGGGTCCGAATTATGAAGTTCGTTGAGCTGAGAACTTAGGCTCCGACGGCGCCCTCTTTGGACTGCTTGCCTTCGGTCTTCTCCTTCACTTCCTTCGGATTGCTGCGCTCGTCGCTGTGGCGAGTGGCTTCGCAGTCTTCCGCGGCCATATTCTCAGAGGCAAACGCGCTGGAAAGTGAAAGTGTTAAAAGCATGATGGCGAAGAATGATTTCATAAGTGTCTCCCTGTTGTTCGGTTCCCTTTGCGTTAGTATCTGCACGTGTCGTGCCAGAAACGTGAATACCTATCTCCTTGATTCCGCATGGAGGACTGTCGAAACTTTAGACACGTTCTTGGGAAGTGCTTAGAAAAATGACAAAAAAAAAGCCCACTCCGAAGAGTGGGCTTTTGATTAACAATATGAAAATGACGAACTACTGATCTGAGGCACCTTGAGAACCTGTACTTTGGGTCGCTGGGGTCTGTGTCGCGGTGTCGGCTTTCACACCTTCTGTCGACGAGACCCGTCCGGAGCAGTCCTCACGTGTCACGTCTTGCGAAGCCTGCTCGGTAGCAATCGCCCCAAGTGAGAAGAGCCCCAAAATCATAATTAGTGTGAATTTCATTTCGATCCCCTTGTTCTCTACCTATCTTACTGCCTTATCGGACCAACACCAAATTTCCTTAAATTCTTTCAGGAACACCCCGAAAGCGCCAAGGATCTGTGGCGGTTACATGTTCAGGTTCACTCCTGCGGGCTTCACGATGGCCAGGAGGTTCTGGAAGGCCTGGGTGACCTGCAGCGCCATCTTGTGGCCCGCATCGGACTCGACCTTCTTGATCTCGCCGTAGTTATCGTAGGCGACGTTGATCTTGCCAACCTTCTCCATCTCGATCACGACGGGCTTACCAAGGGCGTTGTACTGGAACGAAAGCGTGCGGCGCTGGTTCGTCTTCTTATCGTCATCGACCATCTTCGTGATCTTTCCTTTGACGTCGTAGACCAAAAGTACGGCCTTGCCCTTATCGTTTTTAGCAGTGATGAGGTTACCCTGCTTATCATAGGTGAACTCTGTCATGCCGTCGTTGTTTGTGACTTTCTTGATCTTATTGATGGCGTCATCGTAGTCAATCTGGACGAAGTCGCCCTTCGTCGAGGACTTCTTCACCAGAAGACCACGGTCGTTGTACTCGAAGTTCGTAACCTGCTTACCGCGAGCGATCTTGAGCGGAAGAGAGCAACACTCGGAGTAGATGGTCTCGGTCTTGATGCCGTTGATGTCCGTAATGATACGGTACGTGTACCGCGAACCGTCTGGGCGAGTCTTGATCTCGTACTCGTAGCGATTCGAGGCAGGCTTTCCGTCGAAGCCGTTCTTGATGACGGTCGTCCAGTAGTGGTCTTCAGGTGCCTTCGGATCGCTCCCGTATTGGTACTTCGTGCTCTCGCCGTTGCGGTCGAGGATCTCGGTCACGAAGAGCGTCTTCGGCTCATACTTGATCTCCATCTTGCTCTTGTCGGCGTAGCCGATCGAGATGAGGTTGTGGCTCTTGTCGTAGGCGTACTCGTACGTATTGCCACCGACGTCCTTCGAAGACACGAGGTTGTCCGCGTCGTATTTGTACTCGGCTTTCTTGTCACCCGCGCTCCAGAGCTCTTTCACGCGGCCATCCGCATACCAAGAAAAATAGATCTGCTTCGCCTGCGAATCACGGATCGCCTGGAGGCGTCCGTCCTTCCAGGTGAACGCGACACTGTAGCCCGTCTTGTCGGAAATCTTAACGAGGTTCCCTTTCATGTCATAGAACTCATTCTTGCCATCTGGGTAGGCACGACGGTAGCCATCTTTCTGAACGTGGAGCTCTTGAGCGCCACGATCTGAAGAGTACAGCACAGTTCCGACAGCAACAGTCGTCTGAACTTTGAAATTAAGGGCGTAGGTATGGCGGAGTTCTGCGTTGTTCTTGAGCTTCGTGAGAAGCTGTTCCGCTGATTGCTCAGACAGTTGGGTTCGCTTGCGCATGGCTTCGATGATTTTTCTTGAAGCAGCTTCCGCATCAACGGCCGTTTTCGGCGTAAACCGAGTCTTCCCGCCAGCACCGTGCTCATGAATAACGATAGAGCCGTCTGCGGAAGTCTCGAGGCGTGTCTCGAAGTCAGAGCCCCAGCCGAATCCGAACCAGCCGACCTCCGTCGATTTCGAGTTATACGTACGCGTGATCTCAAGTTTCTTACCACCGCCCGGGACGACGATGTCAGTGTACGAGATGTAGAAGTTACCGTTTTTCAGGTTAACGCCACCCCACGCGGACGTGGCGATCATTGCCGTCGCAAACAATCCAGTGAAACGTTTTAAGAAATTCATGAGTCCACCTTTATCGAAAAAAGACTTACCTGCATTTTATATTATCTACTTACGGCGACAATGCGGCATAACTTTACGTCAAACCTTGATATTCACAATTTTTGTAATAACCCACAGCCCGACTCCACTAAAGATCACAATGAGAATGAACATGATGATCCCGATCGGGGTCGTGAACATGAGACGGAGATACTCGGGATCTGAAGAGCCATTGATTGCGATCTGGGCGTAGGGCATAGCAAAGATCACGAAGCCCTGGAACATTCCCTGGGCTACGTAAGTTTCGATTTTCTGCTGTAGGCGCACCCTTTCGCGGATAACGAACACAATCGTATCGAACACTTCCGCCAAGTTACCACCGGTCTCGCGCAGGATGTTCACGCTCGTGACGAACATTTGGTTATCCTGTGTTTTGACTCTTTTGTTCAAGTTCTCGAGGGCTTCCTCGAGCGGCACACCGATCTTCGCCTGCTGCAGGATAAGATTGAACTCCTGGCTCACCGGCGGCGGGAGCTCGTCAACCACCATGCCAATCGCCTGAGGCATCGAAAGACCCGCGCGGATTCCGTTCGCAAGGAGGTTCAACGCATCCACCATCTGCGTCTGGTAGAGCTTCACGCGCTTTTCCTCAAAGTAATCGACGATCGGCTTCGGCGCCTTCCAGCCGATGTAGGCAACGACGAGGGCGAGGATGAAACCGATCACCAGCATTCCCAGATACACGAAGAGGCCGAACATGAGGATGCTTGATCCGAAGGACATCGCCAGCAGCACGATCGTCACGCGACTCGGTGCCACTTCGATGTGCATGATCTCAAACTTCTGAAGAATGTAGTCCCGGGTACCGAAGGTTTGATCTTCGATCCACGCAAAGATCGCCGGTGAATAGCGATACGTCGCGATAAAAAACATGAGGCCGATGATGATCAACAAGCCACGAGAGCCGAAGACGTCGTTCAAGAGATTAAATGACGGAGAAACGGCTTCTGCGGCTTCCTGTGCGTGCACCGCAGTCGCTAGCAGCCAGAATAGAGACGGCAAGACGAGGCGGTTCATTTGTTCATGAACAACCCGCGCGGGATTTTGTACCCCTTGCGCTCAAGAGTTTCGATGAACTTCGGAATAAAGCCCGTGGCCATGAACTTCCCTTGGATCTTTCCATCGCGCCCAATCCCCTCTTGCTTGAAGACGAAGATATCCTGCAGCGTGATGACCTCACCCTGGATGCCTCCGATTTCCGTAATGTTCATGATGCGACGAGAGCCATCGTCCAGTCGCGACTGTTGGATCACCATGTGAACGGCGGAGGCGATCATTTCCCGGATTGCTCGCGGGCTCAGGGGCGCACCGGAGTACTGAACGAGCGTCTCGAGGCGACTCATCGAATCTCGTGGCGTATTCGAGTGCACGGTCGTCATCGAGCCGTCGTGACCGGTGTTCATCGCCTGGAGCATGTCGAGCGTTTCTCCGCCACGACACTCACCAACCACAATTCGATCAGGGCGCATACGAAGTGTCTGCTTCACGAGGCAGCGGATATCAATCTCCCCGTCTCCCTCGAGGGAAGGTGGGCGAGTCTCAAGACGCACGACGTGGTCTTGTGGAAAATTCAGTTCGGCGGAGTCTTCGCAGGTGATGATGCGTTCGTTCGACTGAATGAAGCCACCCAGCATGTTGATCAGCGTTGTCTTACCGGAACCGGTACCACCGGAAACGACGATGTTCCGGTGAGCTTCGACGGAGATGCGGAGGAAGTCGGCCATCTCTTCTGTCATCGATCCGTACTTGACGAGGTCTTTGTACGTTAATCGCTTATCGGGAAACTTTCGGATCGTGATGCAGCATCCGTCGATGGCGCACGGTGGGATAATGGCGTGGACACGAGATCCGTCAGCGAGTCGAGCGTCCACGTACGGAGTCTTTTCATCGATGCGTCGTCCGATCGGCGCCACGATACGTTCGATGACGTTCCGGACCTGCTGATCGTTCGTGAAAATCACCTCGGATTTTTTTACCTTACCACCTTGTTCGTAGTAGATCTTCCGGGGGCCCACGACCATGATCTCAGAGATGCTCTTATCCGCGAGCATGTCCTCGAGGGGACCCAGGCCAAGGGCTTCGTCGAGGATCTCCTTCACGATGCGGTTCATGTCGTCGCGAGTGTTCAGGATCCCTTTCGTGTCTTCTTTGCCAAGGAGATCGACGATCATCTTCTTCGTCTGCTCGCGCAGGATGATCCGCGCCTTCGGATCATTGTCGTCTTGCTTCTTGAGATCCATCTCCTCAACGAGGGCGCGGTGGATCCGCGACTTGAGGTTGGTCCAAACGTCTTGTGCCTTCTTCTCGTCTTTCGCGGCATCACTACCGGCCACAGGCTTTTTGCCGGTGTCCTGGGGCTTGACGAGCTTTCCGAGTGTCTGGAGGACACCTTTCTGAATGATCTTACGCGTGAGATCAGTAACTCCCGCCGCGAAAGGCGCACTCTTCGCCACCGTTACGACGGGGGTCGAGCGCGTAAGGGCCGCCGTACAGTTCTGGTCGTCTCGGGCGATCGCCGCAAAAACGGGTTTCCCCATTTGCTTTCCGATCACGTCGGGTGAAACGGGGTGACCATTGGTGTACTGGTTGACGACCACCTGAATCATGTCTTTCGGGAAGAGCATCGTGACCATGTCACCGTACATCCGCTTGCCCTGGTTCACTGACAAAAGGTCCGGCGTAACGATGAGTAGTATTAGCGTTGAAAACTCGAGGGCCTTAAGCGCGAGAGGATTGAGTTCGCTGCCTACATCGATGATCGTTATGGGATAAATATTCGTGATCGCTTTAAGTGCTTTTCCGAGGCCTTCCTCGTTGATTTGGGCCGCCGCCACAGACTCCGTCGGCATGCCAATGTAGCTCACTCCTGCTTTGTGATCCGCCGTGAACAAAAGAAGTGATTTCGGATCGATCGCGCCATTGAAGTCAGACAGGTCCTTTACGGACTTCTTAGATCGAAGACCTGTAATAATATTCTGGTCACCGCAGGCCTTCTGATCGAAGTCGAGGAGCAGAACCTTCTGCCGCGACTCTGCCGCCCAGGCGAACGCGAGGTTCGCGGCGACCTGGGATTTCCCCACGCCGCCCTTTCCCCCGATGATACTAATGATGTGACCTGACATCCTACCTATCCCTCTTCAGCGCGTCCGGCGTCTGAATTTCTTTCGTATTTCTTCCGTACCAGAGGTCGCTGACTCGATTATCTCCGGAGTCAGGAACATGACGTACTGGTTGCGGGAGATCTGGTGGTTCTTCGAGCGAATGATCCGGAACAATGGCGCCGGCGGCGCCTGGCCTCCGTCGCCACCGGGCTGCTGCGGGGCCGGGTCGTCCTTGTCGTACGCCGTCGTCGATTGGTTCTGCACGACCCCACCGATGGCAGCCGATTCCTTACTCTTGATGACGACGGTCGTCTTGATCTTGTTGTTCGTCGTGACCGGAGCTCCGGCCGTGGACGACGTGCTGCTCGTGTTCACGTCGATCCCGATGCCCATCTCGATCTTCTCTTGCTCCAAGACTTTCGGTGTCACTTCCATGCTAAAACCGACGCTCGCAGTGCTGGCGCGTGTGAAGTCCCCCGTGCCAATGGCGTAAGGAATATCTGTCTTCTTATTGATGTTCGCCGTCTGCTGATCTTTCGTCACGACCATGCCGGACTGGACAACGCGCGCGTAGCCCGCAGAGCGCGCAGAGTTGAGCTTTGGAAAGAGGTTCGAGATCGTTGCCGCGAGGGTATCGTTCGATCGACTCTCAACTCCACCGGCAGAGTTTTGTCCGAAGCTAATCGACCCGCCGCCCTCGCTGAGGAGAGGGGCCCACTTGAAACCGAAGATCCGCGAGTAGTCTTTCGACAGCTCCACGAACTGCGACGTGATCTTCACTTGCTTCGGCGGTGGAGGCGGATCTTTTTTCTCATTTACAGAAATGAAGTCGATGATATCCGCTCGCTGAACGGTCGATAAACCCTTCGGGTCCAGCGAGATCTTATCCGGGAGATATGCTGTCGCAACCTGCACAGCGAGGTTCTTTTTGTCGGCAGAGCTTACCACTCCTTCGAGCCAGAAAACGCGGTTAACGACACGAACGGTGACGTCTTTGAGGTTGTTCCGTGCCAGTTCATCCATCATCTTGCGGGCGATCACTCGCTGTGTTTGCGGGGAGAGCTGCACCAAGCGAAGGACATCGGTGTAGGTTTCGAGCACTGTATTCACTCGTGTGATATCACTCGGAACAACGATCTCTCCCCCGACGTACACCTTCCCGCCCTGGATACCGATGTCGAGTCCCTCGACGTCACCCAGGAGCTCACGCAGCTCTGACACGACCTGTGACTTACCACTGGCTGTAATGACGACGATGTAGCGCAGACGAATGTCCCCGACGTTATCACGGATCGTGACAGACGTTCGGCCAGGCTTGATTCCTTTGAAGGTTATCTCTTTTTTCTGAGGCGCAAGGACGAGGTTAAGGATCTGCTCGTTTCCGATCTCAACCTTCGTATTGAAGTCAAAACCGAGCTTTACGATTTCATCGATGCCGACGGCCACTTCAAGCTCTTTCTCCGTAGCATCCTTATCCACCGCGGCACCTGCTGCAACAGGAGCAGCGTCTTGTGTTAAGCCGTAGGTCGGAACTAAAAGAAGTGCAAGAACAAGGAACTTAACGCCCACCTGGTCCTCCTCCGGTCCGTGATCGCTGCGCGGCCTGCTGTTCGGCGAAGTAGGTCTTCGCCTCTGGGGCGTCTTCACCTAAAACATCAAAGAGTCGCGTGCCACTTATTCTCTCGATCGCTTTGTCATCGTTGTTTCGGAGCGTGAGGTAGATGCTTCCACCTGAAGAAACCAGGAAGATCATCTTCTGAACCTCGAACGGCGTCAGCTCGAGCGTAACGGTATTGAAGTTCACGTATTTATTGAGCTTCATTTCCCGCGACTCATTCTCGGAAGTCTGGAGATTCACGATCGGAACGCTGTTGGTAACGTAGAGACCGGTCGATAACACCAGCACATCCTGCAGCACCGTTTTAACTTTGATGCGTTCTTTCTTACCACCGGCGTAGTCAATCGTCGCTAAGACGTCGACTCGATCTCCGGGCTTGATAAGTTTTGAGACGGCCTGACTCTCCTGGACCTGCACAGAGAGCGCGCGCTTTCCGACAGCGATCTGTCGCGAAAGACCCGATTGAGCACCAGGGTAGGTAATTCTCGGACGGGTGATCTGTTCCCCGGTTTTAATCGGGACTGCGGCGATCGTGTTGTAGAGCTCTTCGATCTTCTTGAAGTGCCCAGGCATCTGGAATTTTTTCGGAATGTTTTCGATCTTGAGCTTTCGATCATCAATGAGTTCCAGCTCTTTGATGTCGACTTTCGCAACGACCACCGGCGACGGGTTACCGTATTCTTCGATGAACTGAGACTCTCGTCCCTCGAGGAAAGAGTAAACCATAAACATCGCGATGCCCGCGATCAACAAACTTAGGGTAAAGGCGCGACTGTTCATCGGTTCATCCTTAAACGCGTGAAAGACCTCTAATCAACATGATACCATGTTTTTTCGCGAGTCTACCTGCGGAAGGGATTACCTTATTGAATGTAGCAGCTACCCTCTGTGATTACCGGGGCGAGGATGTCAGGATTGTTCTCGCCCGCTGGAAGCTCGACGAACTCATTTGGCCGATCGCTTTTCTGAAAAGTGGCTCCACAAACACCATATGCCGTCGCCACGCGGACGAACTGGGTAGTAGTTGACGAGTACGGTTCATCACACTTATCACCAGCAGCAGGCGCGACGGGAAAGTTGAGCTTATAGCACGGAGCAAATGGATTCTGTCCATCGAGGTAGTCCGCCCATCCAATGAAGTAGTGTCCGAACTGCTCCCACGAAGCGTTCGCCAGGCTCCCGTTGTTCGGCTGTGGCTTGGAGATCTGCGAGTTGTTCTGAAGTCTGTAGTAGAAGTACGAGCGCGTGACCTTTTGTTGGTTAATGGATCCGTAGATCGCATCACCGAGGCTTCCGACAACGGTGTACATCATCAGCATGAAGGGAAGGAAGATGATGAACTCGATCAGGGCCTGGCCCTTCTCAGCAGCCGTTGTCAAAGACCGTGAAGTCATTGCTGTTCCCCGATGTGCAAATGTTTGGGCTTCCGGTTACCCCGAGCATGATCGCCTGACACGTTCGTTGCCAGCAGTCGGCCCGCACTGGCTCCTTGCCGAGAAAGGATTCAGAAACGAAGACAACCGGCGCGTCGCCCGCGAGGGCCTTAAAGAATGACAGAGGTTTCTCGAAGCGAGCATAGACGCCGACGAAGAGTGAGTCCGGGCCTGGAGTGACGGTCGAAAACGAATTCACGTAGAATCCGGGAGCGTCACCCCCAGGGGCCTGAACCGATCCGGCGGGGACTCCGACGGCGTCCATCTTGAAGCGGCGGAATGTCCTCAACGCTTCGTCAGTGGCGATCGCCTCTGAACCGGCCGGCGTGTTGGCGTTGGCATCGACCGTGAGGTAGGTCCTGCTTGCCATGAATGTTGCGTAGTGGACGAGGTAGCCCACCGAGTAGTTTACGGAGACGTTAACGAAGAGAAAGACCACGCCGAGCGAGAACATCATGGTCAGAATGAATTCGATGGTCGACTGACCAGCTTCTTGGATCTTCTTCATGGAGTCGCCGGGTACGGGTTAAGGGGACCGATGAAGTGCGTAGAGCCAGCTCCCGTGTTCCAGTAGGACGGATGCTCTGCTGACCCGGACCAGCCAGTCGTCAGGCCGTTGCGTGGTTTCGCGAAGCGATAGTTCCACTCTGTTTCAAGGCGCATGTTGGTACCGAGGCTCCCACCTTCGCCCAGAACACTCTTAAAGCGATCTGAGTTAACTAGCGTGTAGATCAAGCTCACGACGACGGCCAAGAGCAAGATGTACTCCACCGTACTCTGTCCGTCTTGCTTCAGAATGCGATAAGACCGATTTCCCATCCTAACCATAACCACGCTAGTAAGATGACGGGGGCAAAAGAAAACTTTGTCCCGAAACATTCTTTGATGCCTTTAATGTATCCCGTTTTAATGGAGGCCACAATTTTTTCGTGATTTTTGCTGAGGTTCGTCACCAGCAAAAATCCGCCGATGAGAATCGTCGACAAGAGTAAGAGTAAAAGTGCACGCCACTGCAGAGTGACGGGAACGAGGAGGAAAAACGAGAAGAGAAACTTCGAGTCGCCCCCCCCCATGATCTTGAGTAGAAAGAGCACAAAACCAACGACGAGGAACACCGTGGAGTAGACGAACGTCGTCCACGCCAACGGATACGTCTCGGGCCAGATAAAGAGGAAGCCGACGAACCAGCCGATGTTAAGCAGGCTCCACCAGTTCGGGATCTTCTGCGTCCGCACGTCTCCCCAAGCGACGCAAGCGAGCTCGAGGACCAATAGCCAATAGACCGCCGTTGGGATCACGGGGCTCCCCGAAAGCCGTTGCCGTAACCCTCGAAGAAGCAGGTACGAGGGCAAACACCCACGATAACGTTCTGCGAGAGAACGTGGCCAAGGTTTCCAACGGAGTCACGGAAGAAGTTCCCGAAACGGGTAACGATCCTCGCAGAGAGGAGGACCATGAACACTAGGACAAATAAATACTCGACGGCAGCTTGACCGGTGGATTTCGCTTTCACGAATCCATCGTAAGCTGCCGCCGCATTGGCGTCAAATTAACTAGACTGGTCTACTCAAGACCTTCGAGGATCCCGTCGGCCTTACTGAAGACCTTGTTCACGAGACCATCCGGACCTACCAGTCGCTCGTTAATCACATCTTTGAACTTGAAGATAACGAAGGCCACAACCGCTACGAGGAGAATGTACTCCGTCGATGTTTGCCCGCTTTCGTCCTTCAAAAACTCCGTGATCTTACCCTTCATAACTCTCCCCCTGCGTAGATTCATATGTCTGATCGACCAGAATCGGCAGAAACTTTAAGAAAAGATCCAAGGTCATAACTTTATCATTATATCGCATCGCATTATTCAAAACAACCCCCTCTTAGCCTTGGAATTCCTTATAGATGGCCTATCCAGGCAAAAGCTCCCCATAGTAAATGATAGGGAACAAGAGTAGAATCAAAAGTGGGTCTGGGTGGATATATAAGTTTCGCCCCTACGATTCAGTTATCGGGAGCAGTCCCTGGTCACGGTGTGCAAGCTCACCTGCTCGAAAGGGTCAGATTGTGAGAAGCCTAAAGTGATTACTAACAGCGCCCACCTTAAATTTAAGGGGCGCGAAACGAATCACCATCCTCACAGGCCCTTATTTTTCCTTCCGATCTCTCCCCTCTCGGGGATTCCCCAGAAAGTTGAAAAAGTTGACGTGTGGCAGTCTTGCCCCGATCATAAATATATGAACACATCACCCATCGAAAAATACGACACGTCTTGGATTGAATCTCTGGCCCTCGAAGAGATCAACATGGAGGAGTCGGGGTACATTCGCTTCACGGACGCCGCGAACCCTGCGCGGGTCCTCGAAGAGTCGTCAGTAGAGTTCATGAACAAACTCAAGGATCGCTTCGAGTTCTACGTTTCGCTCTTTAACCAATTTAGCTCAAACAGAGATCAGGGCCGGAAGATCAAGGTCTTTCGTATTTCAAATACGATCAACGATTTTATGATGTTCAGAAATACGCTGAAACTCATCGTCTCTCGTCGTAGTGCGGACGTGATCAGCGTAGGCTTTCTTTCGAGCAGCGGCGGACTTTTCGCCACTCGCATTCCTGGCGATCAGACCCCCGGCATGCCCCAGATCCATGAGATCAAGGCGCACGTCGGCCCGTTCAACAACGTCACCTGGCGCTACCAGGGCGAAGTGGTCGAGGTCGAGGCACTCGTGCGCTACTACCTTGCCGAGTTTATCCGCAACTCAGCCCGTTAGGCGCTTCTTCGTCGTCTGCAGTGATTCCTCGATCGACGGGAACTTGAAGCCGAAGAACTCTTCGGCGTTCTTGAGATCCATCCGGAAGCGATAGCGCTCAGAGGATTTGTTTCGAAACTGCTTTTCATCTAGTGGCAGCTTCCAAGTTGCTTTCGAAATGAGATCCGGATCCTTGCCGAAGACGTCGCAGTAAGCGCGAGCAAACTCATAGCGACTCATGATATCGCGTGAGGACACTTGGAAAAGACGATTCGTCACATTCTTATCAATTGCCGTCATGAGCAAGCGGCAGAAAATTTTCACGTCGAGGACTCCGTGTTCTACGTGATCATCTACGCTGATGGGTGTCCCAAGTGCGATCGCCGACTCGATGGGTTCAAACCAGTTCTTCCGAACCGGATGGTAGGCGTGGCCGTAGAGTGGACAGGACCTGAGGATGATGTAGTTGAGGCAGGACTTCTGGACGTAGAACTCGCTCGAAGCAAGCCCCGCTCCGTACACGGTTCCAGGAAAGGGAGTATCACTCTCTGAGTAATGCACGTCCTCACCCGCAAGCACAAAGCTCGATGAGACGAAGACGAACTTCGAGCCGAAGCGCTCGGCCGAAGAACAGACGTTGATGAGCCCTGCGGAATTCAGCGCATCCGCGAGCTTCGGGTTCTCATGGCAGGCACTCAGTGATGATAGCCCTGCGGCGTAGATGGTGACCTGGGGCCGGAAAGTCGCGACCAAGCGGTTCACGTTATCTTTCTTGAGCACGTCACAACGAATGGACATGATCCCGGGAATTTCGAGGGGAGTTTTATTGAAGACGGCAATGATTCGGTAGTGCGCAGACAGCGACTGAACTAGGTTTGATCCCAGGAAAGAGCTCGCCCCAAATATCATGATGGTTTTACGCATGGGTTGATTGTAGCAAAAAAAATAGAAAAAGGTGGTCCCATTCGGGACCACCTTGCGGGGTGTGACTTACGAGATCAACTTCAAAGCAAACTGCGGGGCGTTGTTGGCTTGGGCGAGGACCGCTACAGACGCTTGGTTAAGAATGTTATTCTTCGCCATGTCTGCGGTTTCTGCCGCTACATCAACATCTCTAATTCGCGAGTTGGCCGCACTAAGGTTCTCATCTGTGACCGCAAGATTATTGACGGCCGATTGCAGACGATTTTGGAGGGCACCGAGGTTCGCTCGGACTCCGTTAACCCGTTGTAGCGCACTATCAAGTTTGTCGAGAGTGAGCTGAGCTCCTTCTTTACTTCCGATAGTTTCACCAATAATACCCAGCGAGGCGATCGTGGCGTCGGTAGTTGTGGCGTCGTATGAGATCCGGTCAAGACCTGGATCATTAAAGATCCCGACTTGCACGTCAACGATACCACCCGTTCCATCCAGCAGCTTCCGACCGTTGAACTCGAGCCCTTTCGAGATCCTGTTGATCTCTTCTTTGAGCTGTTGAAATTCAATGTCCGAAAAGCCACGTTCCGTATCTCCCACTGTGTCAGAGGCCGCTTGGACCGCCAACTCGCGAAGCCTGACAATAAGGTTGGAGACTTCGGCCAAACCACCTTCAGCTGTCTGAATGAGTGAAATGCCATCATCTGCGTTTCTCCTTGCCTGGCGCATCCCTCGGATGTGGCTCTTCAGTTTCTCACTGATCGCCAGTCCTGCAGCGTCGTCCGCTGCGCGAGTGATCCGCTCACCTGAGGAAAGCTTCCTCAAGTTATTGTCCGTATTTAACTTATTCATTCCTAAACTACGTTGAGCCGAAAGACTTGCAACGTTTGTATTTATTCTTAAACCCATAATTAGGCTCCATTGTTATATGTCATGTGAACCTCCTTGTTCGTTCGGTGAAAATCCTATTCACCGGTGGTTATTTGGGCGCAAGTGCCCACTAACATCTGCTAAACTCTTCAGTCACACCCACTTCAGAGTAACGTGCAGGGTTTGGTCATCTATCTCGATCAGTTACGAATCGCTTTAGCCGTTCGCTGATGCATTGATCAAGCTAAGGGCTGAAGTTGTCGACTGGTTTGCCTGAGCCAGCACCGAAGTACCTGCCTGCATCAAGATATTCGTACGTGTCATTTCAGCGGTCGCTGCAGCGACGTCAGTGTCACGGACTCGAGAGTTCGCGGCTGACAAGTTCTCTGCGCTCACCTGGATATTGTTGATCGTCGACTGGAGACGGTTCTGGAGCGCACCAAAGTCTGCGCGAATTCCGGAAACAGTCTGGATCGCCTGATCGATCGCCGCCAATGAGTTCTGAGCGGAGATCTTGTCTGAAACGGATGCCAAGTTGAGGCCTAGAGCAGCGACGTTTACGTCTGCGCTCGAAGCGTCGAAGGTCAAACGGTCAGCTAAGGGGTCATTTCGGGTACCGATCTGAATGTCGAACACCGAACCTGTACCATTCAAGAGAGGGACGCGGTTAAACTCTGTGGAGTTCGCGATCCGGTCAACCTCAGAGAGGAGCTGTTCGAATTCAACGTTCAAGAACTTTCTTTCTGTGGGGCCAATGGTATCAGAAGCCGCTTGCACTGACAGTTCGCGAAGGCGGATCATGATGTTTGAAACTTCTGACATTGCACCTTCAGCGATCTGCACCAAAGAAATACCGTCTTGCGCGTTTCGCTCCGCCTGGCCGAGGCCGCGGATCTGCGCTTTCAAGTTTTCTGAGATGGCGAGGCCAGCGGCGTCGTCACCGGCGCGATTGATTCGCTGACCAGATGACAATTGCTCGAGAACCTTTTGCTGAGCGAGACGAGTCCCGCTTAGGTTCCTTTGAGCGTTAAGGGACGATACGTTCGTGTTAATCCTCAAACCCATAAATCCTCCTTGATTCGGGTTCACACAACCTTCTTGGTTGTGAGAGCGGAATGAAATCCGCCTTTATGACAAACTTTTCGACAGTCCGCAAAAGAACTTGAGGGCGAACTGTAAAAAAAATTTACAAGGCCCAAATCTCCACCTAGCATCGCTAGAAGAGAGAATATTTCGTGATTGATAAAACTTATGATTATGCGAACTTAGATGCCTTACCCGAGTTCGCAGATCAAGCGAATTCGCTGGTAGAGGAAGCTTTTGCCTACCAAAAAAACTTTAAATTTAGTGTCGATTTCGCCCCACTTTCGGGTCCGCGTAACTATAAAAATCGCCACATTCTTATTGATCGAGACACTTCCCGCGTCGTCGCACACATTGGAACACGCCTTCGCAACTTTGTATGGGAGGGAGAAGTCATTCCTGTCGCGATGATTGGTGGTATTGCTGTTGCGAGTAGCGAGCGAGGACAAGGTTTGTTCAAGCTTCTCTTTGAAAAAGTCTTAAGCTCTCTGCATTCGCAGTGCGCGCTCTATGTCCTCTGGAGCGACAAGCACGAGATGTATCAAAAGTGGCACTTCTACCTCGCGGGCCAGCAGTGGTGTTACCGCTCTACTCTTGCGGAGAAGGATGCTCGATCGACACGTCTTTCAGCGCTCTCGCAGAGTGAGGTTCAGGAGTTGGCGCAGATCTATCGACAGCAGATTAATCAGCAATATTTTTCTCCTCTGCGCGACGAGAGCGACTGGGAAGATTTAAAAGATATTGAATCAGCAGAACTGTTGCTCGTTGACGGGGGCTACGCCTTCCGTGGCAAAGGCATGGACCTCCAAGGGATTCTCCACGACTCGGCACACAGAGGGGGCGTAAATGGTCTTCTGCAGAGCCTTGGCGGCGCAGGCGTCCTGTGGGCGGCCAAGAACGAACCCGTCCCCGACGAGATCCTGCAGGACCTCCAGCAAGTTGGCCTGTGGCGCCCAAACACGCACCCCATGGCGCTGCGGAAACTCTCCCACCTCTTGAAGCACACGGTTCACTTCCGCGACGACGTCTTCGTCGTCGAAAAAGACGGGCTCAACGTCAGGCTCAACGCCGAAGAGCTTCTCGCAGAAATTTTCGATTACGGCCGGCACCGCCTACGCTCGAGTGCCATCCCCGTCTACATCGGTGGCCTCGATTCGATCTAGTATTTCTTGAGGACTAGTGAGCGGATGAGGATCAGCGCTCCGAGGCTCCAGAAGATCCAGCTCACCGTCGGAACTTGGGTAAAACTCTCAGGGGCTTTTCCGATGAGTGGGAGGGCCCCCACGAGAATAAAGATACCCGCGAGCACGGAGAGGCCTAGAAAGTAGAGTGAGCGCGAGATCGAGCGAACGTAACCGTCGGCGCCCTGAACCTTGAGCTCGAACGCGTAGCCGCGCTTGGCTTGCTCCCGCAGGAACCACTTCAGGTGCTTCGGCACAATTCTAAGGCTCGTGAGTAGATCTTTTCCGATCCACATCGCCTCTTCCTGAGCATTCTCCTTCGTCAGTACTTCGCCGAGGAGCTTCGGGATGTCTTTTTCGAGGATCTTGAAGATGTTGAGATCAAGGCCCACCGACTTGCCCACGCCGTCAAGAGTCATCAATGCGCGGAAGATGATGAACCACTCACGGGGAAGGTAGAGGCGATGCTTCGAAAGCGTGCGAATGATCGCTCGGACGAGCTCGGTAACGTTTGTCTCCTTCACCGACAGGCCGATGAAAGGCGAGAGGTTGTCTTTTATATCGCGGATCAATTCCTCGTGATCAGGGATCGCGTCGTACTCTGCGACCTCGAGGAACTCGTATACGAGGTTATCGTAGTTGTGTGTGATCAGAGCGTAGAGGACCGCGATGAGGTTCGCCCGATTCTTTTTGGACAGCGTCCCCATGAGGCCGAAGTCGATCAGGCCGATCTTCTGTTCCTTGAGGATAAAGAAATTCCCGCCGTGCAGGTCGGCGTGGAAGAAGCCGTCGGCCAGGAGCGTGTGCGCGAAGAGCTCGACACTCCTCTCGAGGCGCTCGACCGTGCTTGGACCCAGCTCACTCAGAGAGCGGAACTGGTTAAAGGGTTTCCCGTCCAGGAACTCCATGACGAGGACCTGGGACGATGAAAACTCACGGAAGATCTTTGGGATCACGAAGTCTTGCTGCAGGTCAATCTTCACGAGGTTCGCCTTGAGGCGCTCGCAGTTCTGCGCCTCCGTCATGAAGTTGAGTTCGCTCATGGTGGCACGGAAGAAATCATCGATCACGCGCACGAGGCCCACGGCTTTGGCATCGGAGGAGATGCGCTCCGCTTGCGTCGCCATGAAGCGAACGATCTCGAAGTCGGTCCGCAGCGTCTTCTCGATCCCGGGCCTGCGAACTTTAATGACGACCTTCTCGCCGCTCAAGAGTTCACCTCGATACACCACGCCAATCGAAGCCGTACCGATCGGCTTCTCTTCGATCACTCGGAAGACTGCCGAAAGCGTCTGCCCGAGAGATTCTTGGATGACCGTCTTCGCGTCCTCAAAGGAAATCGGCTTGACCTCGTTCTGGAGTTTTTTAAGCTCGCGAATAAGGGCCGGATCGAACAGGTCCTCACGAGTGGCCAGGAGCTGACCCATTTTAACGAAGCTTGGACCGAGCTCCTCGAAGCTCTTGCGCAGTCGGATGCCAATTAACGCCCACCCCTCGTCTCCCCTCGTGGCGGCGTCAGAAGGAATCTCGTCTCCCGAATTTTCTGATGGGATACCCTCGACTTCTTCACCCAGTCCAGATTTAACGATGTAGGAGCGGAATCCATTCCTGCTGAAAACGGTCAAGATCTCACGCAATCGCGCGACATTTTTTATCGTTTTTGTGAGACCGATACCGGTCTTAATCAGGTCCATGGGTGTCCTTATACTTCCATGATACGCCGAGGCACTGTAAGCTTACAGGGTGAACAACCTTGCCCAGTTCGGAAAACGCCTGAGCGTTTGTCTTGTCATCTCCACTCTGCTGACTCTTGTGCCTCAGGCACAGGGTGCGGAGTCATGTAGTCGAGTCGCCATCGTGAATTACCAGGAAGTGCTCGTGGACGCGAGTTCGAGTAACCGCGGGGAAGGGTTGCGCTATTATCTTCAGCGAGACCCCGAGGCGAAGAAACTCCTCGATGAGTATCAGAATAATAACCGTCCGCGTTGGCAGAGTGCTGCGTTGAGTACCTTCGGCACAGCTGTCACCCTGGCCGGTTTTCTACGCTCAAATGAAGGCGAAAATGAAGTCATCACGGGTCGAAATACTCTCATCTTGGGTGGCATTACAATGATTGCCGTGAGTTATTTGATTTCCCGAACAAACCAGTATAATAATGAGTGGCTTTTGCAGCGGGCCATCGAAGAACACAATAAAAGAAACACACCCCGCATTTTCTTTTCGGCTGATCCCAATCGTAACCAAGGAACAAACTTTGGTCTTGGAGTTCAGAAGGAGTTTTAGCTATGGGCCCATGCCCACGCTGTGGTAAAAACGTGCCTTACCTCGAGGCCCTGCCGCCGGGGCGCGCCGACACTTGTCAGAGTTGTGGAGCCGATCTTCGGACCTGCCTCGCCTGTAAGCACTTTGATAAGACTGCCTACAACGAGTGCCGGGAACCGGCCGCCGAGCGCGTGGTTAACAAAGAGAAAGCTAATTTCTGCGAGTGGTACAAGTTCGGACCCGGTGCCGCCGGAACGGGTGCAACGAAAGACGATATGCTCGAGAAAGCTCGCGCACTTTTTAAAAAATAGGATTGCTCTCATGAACGAATTCCCCATGACTTTGCTCGGCAAGAAACTTCTCGAAACGGAACTCGAGCAGTTGATCCGTGTCGAGCGTGAAAAAGTTAAAGAAGCCATCGCGGAAGCGCGGGCACTGGGTGACCTCAAGGAAAACGCCGAATACTCGGCGGCGAAAGAAAAGCAATCCCACATCGAAGGCCGGATCGGAGAGCTCCAAGCGAAGCTCGCGCGCGCGCGCGTCGTCGAGATCAAAGCGACGGCGAATCATAAGATCGTTTTCGGGGCGACCGTGGGTCTCACCGACGCGAACGGCAACGAGCTGACCTACCAGATCGTCGGCGAAGACGAAGCGATGACGGACAAGCATAAAATTTCCTACAGCTCTCCACTCGGGAAGGCCCTCATCGGGAAAGAAGCGGGAGACGAAGTCGTCGTGAAGGCGCCGAAGGGTGACGTGATCTATGAGGTCCAGTCCGTCGATTACATTTAGGCCGGACTCTCCACTCGGACTTCTCTCGAAAGGAAAGAAGCCCGCAGCTCACATCGATGCACTGGTGGACGCGGGCGTTCGCACGATTGAGGACCTCCTTTGGATCTTCCCACTGCGCGCACTGCCGATGCCCCGCGTGCGACCCTTCCGCGAGGCACGTGAGGGAGAACTCTTCCTAGGCCGTGGCAAGATCATTCACCGAGAAATCAAGCCCGCCTTTGGTCGCCGCACCAAGGGGCGGTTTCTTCTTTATAATGG